>JBGPJS010000086.1:0-11238 GCA_041485505.1 Gemmatimonadota bacterium
CTCCAGGAGTGGGACGGCCTGTTCGCCGTGAACGCCACCGGGACTTTCCTTTGTACTCAGGCCTTCCTGCCCGGCATGGTGGAGCGGAAGAGCGGACGAGTCATCAACATCGCCTCCACGGCCGGACTGATGGGTGCCCGGTACATCGCCGCGTACTCGGCCTCCAAGCACGCGGTGATCGGATTCACCCGCTGCCTGGCCGCGGAGGTAGCGCAGGTCGGAGTGACCATCAACGCGATCTGCCCCGGGTACGTGGACACCGAGATGACCGAGGCCTCCGCCCGCCGGATCATGGAGAAGACGGGGAAGAGCCACACCGAGGCAATGGATGCCATTCTTCAGACCACGCCGCAACGACGGCTGATTCGTCCGGAGGAAGTCGCCTACGCTGCCCTCGCGCTTTGCGACGATAACGCCGCGGGCATCAACGGTCAGGCGATCGTGATTGATGGGGGTGGGTTGCTGGCGTGAAGGCCATGGGCTATGGGCTGTGGGCTGTATGCCACGGGTTACGGCCACAACCACTGAAAAAACAGCCCATAGCTCATAGCCCATGACCACAACACCGAAGGCAGCTCCCCATGACCAGCTACGAAATCATCAACCCCGAATCTCTCGGCGCCCCCAAGGGTTGGAACAACGGGATGCTCGCGCCGGCGGGAGGTCGGGTGCTGTTCGTCGCCGGCCAGACGGCGCGAGACGCAACGGGAAAGGTTCCACCGGCAGGCCTGGTGAACCAGTGGGCGCGGGCCCTGGAGAATGTGCTCTCAGTGGTGCGTGAGGCGGGTGGGGGGCCGGAGAGCGTCGGGCGTATGACCGTCTATGTGACCGACCTCGCCGCCTACCGCGCCGGCCAGGGTCCCTTGGGCGAGATCTGGCGGCGGTTGATGGGCCGTCACTATCCGGCGATGGCGCTGGTGGAGGTCAAAGGTCTGGTGGATGAGAACGCGATGGTGGAAATCGAAGCGACGGCAGTCCTGCCGTAAACAGTAAACTGTAAACCGTGAACAGGGGATGGGCGGCCGGGCCTGCTGCCTGTTGACTGTTCACTCGTTCAAGGGAGATCCCCTTTGCCTCTGGCTCCGCAGTCCTTCCTGTACGCCCACGATCCCGACACCGCCGTCGCGACCATCACGCTCAATCGGCCCGACCGGCTGAACGCCCTCACCTTCGAGGTCTATAGGGAGCTCCGGGACACCTTCCGCGGCTTGGACACCGAGCCCGGAGTGCGGGCGGTCATCATTACGGGAACCGGCCGGGCCTTCTGCTCCGGCGGCGATGTCGAGGACATCATCGGCGCGCTCTTTCAGCGGGACCAGCAGGGGCTCCTCGAATTCACCCGACTCACCTGCGACCTGATCCTCGCCATCCGCCAGTGTCGGCGCCCTGTGGTCGCCGCCTTGAACGGGACCGTTGCCGGGGCGGGAGCCGTGATCGCGACCGCCTGCGACATTCGCGTCGCGGCGGAGAGCGCCAAGATCGCGTTCCTCTTTACCAAGGTGGGTCTTTCGGGTGCCGACATGGGTGCCGCCTGGCTGCTTCCCCGGATCGTCGGGTTGGGAATCGCCACCGAACTACTCATGACCGGCGACTTCATCGACGCGGAGCGGGCCCGGCAGATTGGGCTCTACAATCGGGTAGTCCCGCAGGGCGACGTCATGGCCACGGCACGGGCGCTGGCCGAAAGGCTGGCGAACGGGCCCTCCGAGGCGCTTGCGGTTACCAAGAACGCCCTGAACCATGAGGCCATGATGGAGCTGGCCTCCGGGCTCGAATTCGAAGCCCAGGCGCAGGCCGAGTGCATGAGGAATCCCAATTTCCGGGAGGCGTACGAGGCGTTCGTGGGCAAGCGGGAGGCGAGGTTCGTTTGAAGGTGGTGGGCTATGGGCTATTCGGATGGTGCGGAGTAGCCCATAGCGCATAGCCCTACCATCGCTTTACGGGAAGATGCCCAACTGCTCATAACTCAGCGCCACTTTGTCGATCGCGGTGATCATGGCCGCGGTGCGCATGTCGATCTGGCCTTTGTGTTCCAGCCAGGTTTCCCGGATTGGGTGATAGGCGCCGACCATCGTCTCTTCGAGACCGGAATTGACCAAGTCTTCCTCGCTGGGTCCCCGCGTCACCTCCTCCGTCTCCTGCACAGAAAACCGCTTGCCGGTCTGCCCCTCGACCGCCTGCAGCAGCCGGGAATAGGCGCCCTGCTCAAACCGTTTCTGCATCCGGCCGAACCGCACGTGACCCAGGTTCTTCACCCACTCGAAGTAGGAGACCGTCACCCCACCGGCGTTGATATAGGCGTCGGGGATGATCATCGTCCCCTTCTGGTGCAGGATGGGATCGGCCTCGGCCGTGGTGGGGCCGTTGGCCGCCTCGACCACAATCTTCGCCTTGATGCGGGGGGCGTTTTCCGCGGTAATCTGACGCTCGAGCGCCGCCGGGATCAAAATGTCGCAGTCAAGCTCCAGCGCCTCTGGAGACTTGGGAATGTTGGTCGCGCCCGGGAAATTGAGAATGGACTTGGTCTCCCGCCGGTGGGCCATGACTTTCTCGATGTCCAACCCTCTCGAATTGCTGATCGCCCCTTCCCATTCCGCCAGCCCGACGATCACCGCTCCACCTTCCTGAAAGAACTTGGCGGCGTGATAGCCGACGTTGCCCAGCCCCTGGACCACCACCCGCTTGCCGGAGAGACCGGTGGAGAGTCCCACCCGCTTCATATCTTCTGCGATGCTGCACGCTTCCCGGACGCCGAAAAAGACCCCGCGGCCGGTGGCCTCAACCCTGCCCCGGATGCCTCCCTGGCTCACCGGCTTCGCGGTTACACAGGCCATCGCATCGAGTTCGCCGCCTTTGAGCGAAATATAGGTATCCGCGATCCAGGCCATTTCCCGCGGTCCGGTCCCCACATCCGGCGCCGGGACGTCGAGGCCGGGACCAATGAAGTTCTTCTTGACCAGTTCGAAGACGTACCGCCGAGTGATCCTCTCCAGCTCACCGACGGAATAGTTGCGGGGTTTGATCCGGACTCCGCCCTTGGCGCCGCCGAAGGGGACATCCACGATGGCGCACTTGTAGGTCATCAGCGCCGCGAGCGCCTGTACCTCGTCTTCATCCACCTCGGCCGCGAAGCGAATACCGCCCTTGCAGGGGAGCTTGTGGTGGCTGTGCTCCGCCCGCCAGGCATGGATCACCTCGATCGAGCCGTCGTCTCGTTTGATCGGAAAGCTGGTGAAGTAGACGTTCCGGCAGGGCTTGATGTAGGCGAGGAGGTTGGGATCATGGTGGGTGAGTGCCGCGGCGCGATCGAAGCTCTGATTGACTTGATCAAGGAAGCTGGAGCCCGTGGACATGGAGGCCTTCCCGGTCGGAATTGGTGTCGGGGGCGACGGGTAGTCTTACCACCAATCGAAGAGAGTGGCAAGGGAGGCTTGAGAGCCATTAGCCATTAGCCATCAGCCGTTAGCTGCCACCTGCGACCTGCCACCTTCCACCTGCCACCTGCTACCTTCCACCAATGCCCGACCCTCGGCCCATCCGCGCTTTCCTCGACGACAAACATCTTCGCTTAGCGAAGGAAGTCTCCGCCTTCGCCGAGCGTGAGATCGCGCCCCGCCCGGAACCCGTGACCGACGCAGCCGCTCGCGCCGAGGCCCGGGAGATTCTCACAATGCTGGGCCGCGCGGGTTGGCTTACGTCGATTGCCGAGGGGGACTGGCGCGGTTGCTGCCTGATCCGAGAGGCGCTGGCCGCGGCCTCACCGCTGGCCGATGCGGTCTTTGCGTTGCAAGGGCTGGGCGCCACGCCGATCGCCATCGCGGGGACCGCGGCGCTCAAGGAGCGCTGGTTTGCCCCCGCCATGGCGGGCCGCGCGATGGCCGCCTTTGCGATCACCGAGGCCGAGGCCGGTTCCGACGTCGCCTCGCTAGGCACCTCCGCCCGGCGGGATGGTGATGACTATGTCCTGACCGGCACCAAGACGCTCATTTCCAACGCGGGTATCGCCGACTTCTACACCGTCTTTGCTGCCACCGACCGGGCGAAGGGACCCAAAGGCATTTCCTGTTTCGTGGTGCCGGCGGAGACCGCGGGCCTCCGATTCGTCAAGCCGCTGCTGCTCAGCTCACCCCATCCTCTCGGCGAAATCGCCTTCGAAGGTTGCCGGGTACCGGTGGAGAACCGGTTGGGCCAGGAGGGCGAGGGCTTGAAGCTCGGCCTCGCCACGCTGGACCGACTCCGCCCCACCGTCGCCGCGGCCGCGTGCGGCATGGCAGCGCGCGCACTGGATGAGGCACTCCGCCACGCGGCCACGCGCCGCCAGTTCGGCAAACCCCTCATGGAATTCCAATTGATCCAGGAAAAACTGGCTCGGATGGCGACCGATCTCACCGCGGCGCGGTTGCTGGTCTACCGGGCCGCGTGGGAGAAAGATCAGGGCGCCGAACGGATCACCACCGAAGCGGCAATGGCCAAGGCCTTTGCGACCGAGGCCGCGCAGCGGATCGTGGACGATGCGGTCCAGATCCTGGGCGGCAAGGGCGTGTTGGCGGACCATCCGGTGGATCGACTCTACCGTTCGGTGCGGGCGCTACGGATCTATGAGGGGACGACGGAGATTCAACACCTGATCATTGCGGGGCAGCTGCTGAAGGAGCGGGGAACGGGGAACGGGGAACAGGGAACCGGTCGATGATGGGAGTCCCGTTCCCCTTCCCCTGTTCCCCGTTCCCCCGCTGACCACCATGTGGCACCCGGAACCCACCATCAAACATCCCCTCCCTCTCGCCCGCTGGCCCGGCGCCGACCAGGCCACGCGATCGCTCTGGTTCAGTCCCATCACAATCGGTTCCCTCGCACTCGAGCAGCGGACCTGGGTTCCCGCGATGGTGCCGTGGCGGGCCGCCGAAGAGGGCCACGTCACCGCGGAGGTCCTCGCCTGGTACGAGCGGTTTGCCCGCGGACGGCCCGGCGCGATCGTCGTCGAAGCCACCGGGGTGCGGGATATCAGGAGCGGTCCGCTCCTCCGGATCGGCCATGACCGGTTCATCCCCGGCCTCCGTGAGCTGGTGGAGACGGTACGCCGGGTCAGCGGCGGCCACTCCCGCCTCTTCATTCAGATCATTGACTTTCTCTCGATCCGCCGCCGGCCGGTCCCCGAGAAATACTTCCGTTCGTATCTGCGTCTCACTGATCGCCACCGGGCCCTGGTGGGGGGCCGCGATGACTCGATCCGGGAGACGCTGCTGGCGATGCCGGAAGCGGAGCAAGGACAGGTGCTGACGGATCGCGAACTGGAGGCGCTGCGCTATGGCGAGCGCGAGCGGGTCACGGATCTCGATCAGCCCCACATCCGCGACCTTCCCAAGACCCTGCCGGCAACCTTTGCCGCCGCCGCGGTGCGCGCCGAGCAGGCCGGCTTCGACGGTGTAGAGCTGCACTACGCTCACGCCTACACTATGGCCTCGTTCCTCTCGGCGCTGAACGACCGAACTGACGGCTACGGCGGCCCCCGGGAAAACCGGGTCCGGCTGCCGCTCGAGGTCTATCGCGCGGTACGCGCGGCGGTCTCCTCAGGCTTCGTCGTTGGTTGCCGCTATCTCTCAGCGGACTGCCTTCCCGGCGGGAGTACCCTGGAGGATGGGGAGTGGTTCGGGGTCGAGTTCGCGCGGGCAGGGATGGACTACCTTTCCATTTCTCGTGGGGGAAAGTTCGAGGACGCCAAGCAGCCCAAGGTGGGCTGGACCAGGTATCCCTACACGGGGGCCAGCGGGTACGAGTGCATGCCGACGGCTCGGTCGGATGCGCAGGGTCCCTTCGGACGGAACCTCGACCCCACTTCGCGGATCCGCCAGGCGATTCGAGCCGGGGGATGCTCGACCCCGGTGGTCGCGTGTGGCGGCATCTCTACCTTTGAGCAGGCCGAGGACGCCCTTCGCCGTGGTGACGCGGACATCGTGGCCTCGGCTCGGCAGTCACTCGCCGATCCGGACTGGTTTCTGAAGTTACGTCTTGGACGGGGCGAGGAAGTCCGCTGCTGTACGTTCACTAACTATTGTGAAGGTCTCGATCAGGCCCACAAGCCGGTGACCTGCAAGCTTTGGGATCGGGTGCAACTCGATGAGCCCGGAGTCGCGCTCACGGATGAGGGTCGGCGCCGGCTGGTGGCTCCGCATTGGCAGATGGGAGAAGGGAGCGGCCGCAGATGAACGCAGAGAAACGCAGATTGATCCTTTCTCCAGGAATAATCCCTTCGAGGAGTCAGAAGGACATGGTAAGCGATGGTACGGTGAACGGAGCGGATCCGCGTTCATCTGGGTTCATCTGCGGCCCTTTGCCGTTGCCGGATTCTGCCTGGAGCCTTCCCGGGAGAGCAGTATGAGGATCGTCTGCATCGGCGGCGGGCCGGCGGGGCTCTATTTCGCCATCCTGATGAAGAAGGCCGATCCCTCTCACCGGATCACGGTCCTGGAGCGGAATCGCCTCAACGACACCTTCGGATTCGGTGTCGTCTTCTCCGACGCGACTCAGGATAACCTCGCCGAGGCGGACCGGCACACCTACGATGCCATGGCGCGGGCCTACACCCGATGGGACGACATCGACATCAACTTCCGTGGCGCCTGCATTACTTCCACCGGCCACGGCTTCGCCGGACTCTCTCGCCAGACCCTGTTGAATGTTCTGGCCCGGCGCTGCGACGAGCTGGGAGTGGATCTCCGCTTTGGCTCCGAAGTGCGGGATCCCGACCAGCACGGTGATGCCGACCTGATCATCGCCGCCGATGGCTTCAACAGCGGGGTGCGTCAGCGGTACCAGGAACACTTTCAGCCCGCCATCGACTGGCGTCCCAACCACTTCGTCTGGCTCGGCACCACCCGTCCGTTTCCCGCCTTCACCTTCTTCTTCAAGGAGAGTCCCGAAGGGCTCTGGCGCATCCACGCATATCAATACGAGCCGGGTCGTTCCACCTTCATCATAGAGACCACCGACCAGAGCTGGCGCGCCACCGGACTCAGCGAGGATGACGAGGATGGGACGATCGCGTTCTGTGAACGACTCTTTGCGGAGGAGCTGCAGGGCCACCGGCTCCTCAAGAACCGCTCGGTCTGGCGCCAGTTCCCGACGGTCCGCAACGCCCACTGGCACTATCGGAATCTCGTACTCATGGGGGACGCGGCTCATACCGCCCACTTCTCGATCGGCTCCGGGACCAAGTTGGCGCTCGAAGACGCCATCGCGCTCGCGAAGGCGTTGAAGGAACAGCCCGATGTCTCATCGGCGGTGCATGCCTATGAGGTCGACCGGCGCCCCGCCGTCGAGAGCCTGCAGCGGGCGGCCCAGGTGAGTCTTCAGTGGTTCGAGGACACTGAGCGATACGTAAGGATGGAGCCGATCCAGTTCGCGTTTAATCTGCTGACCCGGAGTCTTCGGATCAGCCACGCCAACCTCAAGACCCGGGATCCGGCGTTCGTCGAGCGGGTGGACCGGTGGTTCGCGGAGAAGGCCGCGAAACAAACCTCCGGCCCGCCCGCCCGCCTGCGACCGGTAGGGAGTCCCTTAGGGTCCGCCTGTCCGCCGATGTTCACCCCCTTTCGCCTGCGGGATCTGGTGCTCCCCAACCGAGTGGTGGTATCTCCGATGTGCCAATACTCTGCCGAGGATGGGACCCCGAACGAGTGGCACCTGGTCCATCTGGGGAGCAGGGCGATCGGTGGCGCCGGCCTCGTCATGACCGAGATGACGGACGTGAGCCGGGAGGCCCGGATTTCACCGGGATGCACCGGGATGTACCAACCGCAACACGTCATCGCCTGGCGGCGCATCGTGGAATTCGTACACCATAACAGCCCCGCGAAGATCGGTATCCAACTGAGCCACGCCGGGCGCAAGGGATCCACCCGCCTGCTTTGGGAAGGCGCCGACCAGCCCCTTCCGGAGGGGAACTGGCCGATCGTCGCCCCATCACCGATTCCGTACGATGCCGGCAATCAGGTTCCGAGAGAAATGAACCGCGGGGACATGGACCGGGTCCGCGACGATTTTGTCCGGGCGGCGGAGAGGGCCGAGGAGGCGGGCTTCGATCTGATCGAACTGCACTTCGCCCATGGTTATTTGCTGGCGAGCTTTATTTCGCCCCTCACCAACCGCCGGACCGACCAATACGGCGGACCGCTGGAACATCGGCTCCGCTACCCGTTGGAGGTTTTTGACGCGGTGCGCGCGGTGTGGCCTCAGGGGAAACCCCTATCGGTTCGGATTTCAGCGGTGGATTGGGCGCCGGGGGGCATGGAGCCGGGGGACGCCGTGGCGGTCGCGGCGCGGCTTAAGGCCCACGGTTGCGACATCGTGGACGTCTCGGCCGGGCAAACGGTTCCCGACGCGAAGCCGGTCTATGGGCGACAGTTCCAGACCCCGTTCAGTGATCGGATTCACCAGGAAGTGGGGATTGCCACGATGGCGGTGGGGAACATTTCCTCCTATGCCGATGTAAACAGCATCCTCGCCGCGGGCCGGGCCGATCTTTGCGTGCTGGCCCGGGCCCATCTCTGGGACCCCTACTGGGTCCGTCACGCGGCCTACGAGCAGGGATTCGAACTCCCCTGGCCCAATCAGTACGAGAGCATGAACCGCTATACGCCCCGGTTTCAATAACGCTGAGCAGTGAGCGGTGAGCGGTAAGCGGGAACGTCCGTCGCTGGTTACGCTTTACTGGAGGAAACGATCCGTCGACCGCTGCCTGCTCACCGCTCACCGCTTACCGCTTACGCTACTGGGTGAGACATGCCGACCTACTCCGAATACCTGAAGATCGACGAGCTGCTCGAGCTCCAACAGCCCCTTTCCGACGGCCCGGAGCACGACGAGATGCTGTTCATCGTCGTGCACCAGGTCTACGAGCTCTGGTTCAAGGAGATTCTCCACGAACTGGATCATCTCCAGGCCATGATGGATCGGAAGGACACGCCCCGGGCTCAGCACACCTTGAAGCGGATCCTGACCATCCTCAAGGTACTGGTGGCCCAGCTCGACATCCTCGAAACCATGACGCCACTCGAGTTCCTCTCTTTCCGCGACCGGCTCGAATCCGGAAGCGGCTTTCAGTCCTGCCAGTTCCGTGAGTTGGAGTTCGCCCTGGGCTGGAAGCAGCAGAAGGCCATGGAACGCTATCCCGCCGGCTCGGCGCAGCGTCGGCGGCTGGAGGCACGCTTCGCTGCGCCCACACTGTGGGACGCCTTCCTCCATTTTCTCTCGGCCAACGGATATCGGCTTCTCGAGGACCAGCTGAAGCGCGATGTGACTCAACCCGTCTCGCCCGCGCCAGAGATCCAGCGGCTGCTGATCGAGGTCTACCGACAGAATCCCATCCTCGCCGGTATCTGCGAGCGCCTCGTGGACCTCGACGAGGGAATCCAGGAGTGGCGCTACCGCCACGTGAAGATGGTTCAGCGTACCATTGGCACCCGGCAGGGCACCGGCGGCTCCGCGGGCGCCGAGTATCTCCTGACCACGCTCCTCCAACCGCTCTTCCCCGACTTGTGGGCCATCCGGACCGAACTGTGAGAACCAAGGGGAACCCCCTCCTTACTGTCGCATGACAGCGCCCGAGTCTCTCTACGCCTCGCCCAATGCCCTCGCGCCGCACTACTCACGCTTCCGGGTGAGCGAGCGGCTCCTCCTCACCGGTCACTCCCATCAGGCCTGGCCCGATCTGGGGTTCGAGGCCCAGGCGCGTGCCTGGCTGGATGCGGCGGAGTGCGTCGACGACAAGTGGGACCGCGCCTTCGCGATGGCCGAGCGGGTCCGCCGCGGATTCGCCAGGCTCCTCGACGATAGCAATGGCCACATCGCCCTCGGTGCCAATACCCACGAGCTCGTGGTCCGCTTCCTCTCGGCGCTGCCCCTTCGCACCCGACCGCGCATCGTCACCACCGATGGTGAGTTCCATACCCTGCGCCGCCAGCTCGATCGGCTGGCCGAGGAAGGGCTCGACATCGTCAAACTGCCGCAGGATCCGATGGAAAGTGTGACGGAGCGTCTGAGCACTGCGGTCAATAGCCGGACTGCGGCAGTCGTGGTCTCGGCCGTTTTCTTTCAGAGCGCGCGAATAGTTCACGGGATGGAGAAGCTGCTCACAGCCTGCCAGCGAGTCGGCGCCGAACTGCTGGTTGATGCGTACCACGCGCTCAACGTGATGCCGTTTTCCATCCGCAAGGAGCGACTCGAAGGCTCCTTTGTCGTCGGCGGCGGGTACAAGTACTGCCAGCTTGGGGAGGGGAACTGTTTCCTGCGGTTTCCGCAGGACTGCCGGATGCGGCCGGTCCTGACTGGATGGTTCAGTGAATTCACCGTTCTCGCCAACCACACGAAACCGGGCTTGGTGGCTTATGGTATCGGACCGGATCGGTTCGCCGGGGCCACCTACGATCCCGCCAGCCACTATCGGGCCGCGGCAGTGTTCGACTTCCTTGCGCAACAGGGTCTGACACCGGAGTTGCTGCGCCAAGTGAGCCAGCATCAGATCGGGCTGCTGGCCCGCACCTTCGATGCCCTCGACTGCGATCCCCACCTGATCGCGCGGGACCGCAGCGTACCCCTGACGGAGATCGGCGGCTTCCTGCCGCTACGCTCCGAGCGTGCCGATGAGATTCGTCACCAGCTCAAGCAGAGGGGGGTGCTGGCCGATGCGCGGGGTGATGTGCTCCGTCTCGGCCCCGCTCATTATCTCTCCGACGCTCAACTCACCCGAACGACGGAGATTCTCGGCCAGGTGGTTGCTTCTCTTGGCTGAAGCTACATCAGAAACTGTCCACAGAGTTAGCCACATCTCTCCACACCATCTCCACAAGCGGTAACTTTTCCCCACGGCCGCCGGACCCGCGCTTCTTGACAATCCGCCCGGCGAGGTGCACTTATGTGAGCCCTCAGCCGGGAGGGCGGCCCCGTCGCCCCCCTGACCACCTTACCAACCAGCCAACTGGAGCGAGCGTGCTCACCAAGCCCCCTCGCGTCTCGCGTGTCTCCGCGACGGACCGGTCTGAACCCCCCGCTCCGGCGGCAACCCACATTCCGACGGGGACCGAGTATCTGCTGCTGGTAGACGATGATGAAACGCTGCGGACGCCCGTCGCGAGATTGTTGCGCCGTCTGGGCTACCGGGTGGAAGTCGCAGAGGGTGGTGGCGCCGCACTGCGGATACTGGGGCGGAGCCTCGAGGAGGTCGACCTGCTCATCACCGAC
>JBGPJS010000087.1:0-11203 GCA_041485505.1 Gemmatimonadota bacterium
CTTGCAGTGTTCTTCTCGATGGCGGTGGGGGTTTTCTTCGGGTTCTATCCGGCGCGCAAAGCGGCAACCCTGAATCCCATTGAAGCGTTGCGGTATGAATAGGAAATACTGTTTGGGCGATGGAAACTGTTGAGAATTCTTTCTGTTGACTTTTGTCCCGCTTTTTTCCACATTTGCCCGGAAACTGAATACATTTATGGCCACTGACAACCGGAAGAGGGTTCTCATTGTCGATGACGATCCGACCATCATCATGGTGTTGAGGCAGAATGTTTTCAACGCCGGCTTCGATGTTGAGACGGCTTCCAGCGGAAAAGAAGCGATGGAAAAGGTTCGAAGGAAGCTTCCCGACCTTGTCGTCGTCGATGCCATAATGCCTGAAATGAACGGCTTTGACGTGTGTCGTGCGATGCGAATTCTGGATCCGGAAATCGTTGTCCCCCCCCGGCCGGATGTGGTGTTCGCGGCGGAGCACCCGCTCCACGTCCACCATGACCCGATCCATCGACTCGCCCTTCTTCATCTGCACGCTGATGTCGCGGAGCCGGTCGCTGCCGAAGACCCGGTACCGCGCGGTCTGCAGCGGGATGATGATCTGTTCGTCCGGGTTGGCCCAGGAGCCCTGGGCGCCCTTGGGCTCGGTCACGCCGATGATTTCGAAAGGTATGCCGCGAATCAGAATGGTCTGGTGGATCAGCGCCGCCGGATTGGCATCGAGCATGCCCGGAATCTCGGCTCCCGCCACCGCGTAGCGCTGCCGGCCTTCGTCGTCGCCGGCGGAAAACGATCGACCGAAGACCAGCTTGTAATTCTTTACCTGCGCGAAATTGGCGGTGGTGCCGGTGATGGTAGTGTTGATGTTCTTGTTGCCGTATTGAACCTGCATGTTGCTCTGTAACTCCGGCACCACCGCCGTGATCAGCGTCGCGTCCTTTTCCAGCGCCTTGGCGTTGTCGGTGGTCAGACTCACCCGGTTTCCCGTCGCCACGCCGCGCATGAAGGACTGGCCCGGGTAGATGCTGAGAAGGTCGGGGCCCAGCGAGTTGATCTGCGCTTCCACCGCCTTCTGCGCTCCCGCCCCCAGCGCCACCATGGTAATCACCGCCGCGACCCCGATGATTATCCCCAGGGCCGTCAGCACCGCCCGGAGCTTGTTGGCGCGGATGGATTGAAACGCCAGGATAAGGGTTTCCCAGGTGGGCATGGATCAGGGCCTCCCGGCGCCGGGCCGCTGGGGCGCGCCTGATGCCCCCGGCGTGGCGGTCGCACCGGTGGCTGGGGTCTGTTGCTTCAGGCCGGGTAGACCGCCGCCGGTGATCCGCCCGATCCGTTCCTTGAAATCCTTCTGGGCATCCACCAGGCTTTGGCTGGGAAGGATCAGAACCGAATCTCCCTCCTGAAGGCCGCTGACAACCTCGCTATTGTCCAGATCAGTAAGGCCGGTGCGGATGTTGACGGGAGTTGGCTTGCCCCCTCGCAGGATGAACACGATGTATCGGCCGCCGAAGCGATTGTCCGCCCCGCCGACGCCGCGCCCCCGGTTTCCGCCAGCTCCGGCTCCACCCCCTCCCATGCCGGCGTTGGCCGCCCGCAGTTTCTGCAGGATGCCACGTTCATCGGCGGTCGGGGTCTCACCGTTCCTGAACTTGGCAAAGATGGCCTTCACCCGATCCTCGGTAACGCCATCCGGGAGTTTCATGGTCCGGCCGTCGGAGGTGGTCATGGTGTTGCCCGGGGGTGCGGCCGGCGCTCCGGCACTGGCCACCTGCGTTTTGCCTCGTCCCGAGTCCTGCCCCTTGGCCAGTTCGGCCTGCACATCCTGGGGCGAGAGACCGAGCACTTCCGCGGCGGAGGAGACATCCTTCTGGGTCCGCAGGGCCGCGTTGGGGACGGCCAGCACTCCGTCCCGTCGCCCGATGTGGATCTCCACCTCGGTGTTCATCCCGGGTTTGAGCAAGCCCTCCCGGTTGTCGATCCGCACCCGGACCGGGAACATGGTCACGTTCTGCTGGACGGTCGCCTGGGGCTCGATCTTGAGCACAGTTCCCTCGAAGGGATGGCTCGGGAACGCATCCACCGTCACCGTGGCGCTCAGGCCGGGCTGGATTTTTCCGATGTCGGTCTCGTCCACCAGGGTGTTGACCTGCACCCGATTCAGGTCGGCCATCTTGAGCAGCACCGTTCCGCCTCCGACCGTGCTGGTCGGGGACGAGATCACCTGGCCCCGCTCGACGTCGAGCTCGATGATGGTGCCGTTAATGGGGGCGCGCACCTCGGACTGGTCCAGGGTGATCTGGGCGTTCTGCAACGCCACCTGCGCGCTGATCACCCCCGCCTTGGCGGTGGCGTAATCCAGCACCGCCGACTCATGCTCGGTTTGGGTGATTGATTGGGACTGGAACAGCTCATCGGAGCGGTTTTTCTGGGCCTCAGAATTGGCCAGCCGGGCCTTGGCGACGTCCAGGTTTGCCGCGGCCTGCTCCACGTTGTTCTTCGGAATCCGCGGATCGATGTGGACCATGAGGTCGCCGCGCTTGGCGACCTGTCCAGTCTCGA
Source organism: Gemmatimonadota bacterium (assembly GCA_041485505.1). GTDB lineage: Bacteria > Gemmatimonadota > Gemmatimonadetes > Gemmatimonadales > GWC2-71-9 > JBDUEA01. The sequence goes on from JBGPJS010000087.1 coordinate 2,557, forward strand.
TGTTGATCGAGAGGATCTCCCCGGAGGCCTGGGACTTCACCTCGACGGTGGTATCGGGCTGGATGGCCCCGGAGGCCTGCGCCGAGACGATCAGGTCCCGGCGCTCCACCGCCACCGCCAGGTAGGGCGGTGCGGGGGGCTGGGCCTTTTGGCAGGCGGCGAGCGTCAGGGCGGCGATTGCAAGATGTATCAGGCGCATGGCTGCTTGGTGTAAAGTGTTTGGGTGTAGGGTGTCGGGTGTAGCTGCAGAGTCGGGAGCTCGGTCACCGCATCCCTGCCACCTACACCCTCCACCCTATCCCCGTTTCGTCTCCACGTCCCGCGCCACCAGGCCGTCGAAAATGTGTACCTGGCGCAGGGCATGGGCGGCGATGTCGGCCTCGTGGGTCACGACAATGATGGTTTGACCTTCGTTGTGAAGCGCCTCGAAGAGCTGCATGATCTCTTCGCCGGTGGCAGAGTCGAGGTTTCCGGTCGGTTCGTCCGCGAGAAGGATGCTCGGGCGGTTGACCAGCGCGCGGGCAATGGCCACCCGCTGCCGCTGGCCGCCGGACAGCTCGTTCGGCTTGTGCTCCATCCGGTCGGCGAGCCCCACCCGATTCAGCGCGTCCGCCGCTTGGGCCCGCCGCTCCTTGCTGCCCATGCCGGCATACACCAGCGGCAGCTCGACGTTGTGCAAGGCGGAGGCACGGGGCAACAGGTTGAAGGTCTGGAAGACGAAACCGATTTCCCGGTTGCGGATGCGCGCCAGTTCGTCGTCGCCCAGTTCCGAGACCCGATGGCCGTTGAGCCAGTATTCTCCCTGGGTCGGGGTGTCGAGGCAGCCAATCAGATTCATCAGCGTCGACTTGCCGGATCCGGACGGACCCATGATCGCGACGAATTCATTTTTCCGGATGACGAGGTCCACGCCGCGAAGAGCACGCACGACCTCACCTCCCATGTCGTACTCTCGTTGGAGGTTCCGGGTGATGATCACCGCGTCCTTGGGTACGTCGACCGGGAGCAGGGCCATCCGTTCGTCGGTGTTCTGGAGGGCGGGGCTCATAGGGCTCGGCCGATCAGCGCTTCGATCTGCGCCTTGGCACGGAGATAGTCGAACCTGGCGTTTACCACATCGACCTCTGCTTGAGTGAGGGCTTCTTCGGAAGTAAGCACATCGAGAATCGTGGCGGCACCCACCCGGTACCGCTCCCGTTGCACCCGGAGGTCCTCTTCGGCGGCCGCGACGCTGGTGGTCGTGATCTCGATGCGTAGCAGCGCGGCATCGAGCAGGGCGAGTTGACCGGTCATGGCGGCTTGGACCTGCCGGCGGGCATCGGCCGCGTTGGCCAGGGCCAGGTCCAGACTGTTCTCGTGGCTCACAATGTTCTGTTCGCGGCTGAACCGGGTGAAGATGGGCCAGTTCAGATTGAGGAACAGCTGTCGCTGGTTACCCAACTGGTAGCTGGTGGCCTTGTCGCCATTCCAGTTGGTGGAGGCCGAGAGGCTCAGGGTGGGCCAATAGCCGGCCTTGCTGGAGGCGACGGTGGCGCGGGCCGCGGCGGCACTGGCCTCGGCGCTTACGACTCGGGGCGCATGGGCCTGGACCTCTTCGAGGAGCGCGGTCGAATCCACCGGGGAGACGCCATAGAAAGAGGAATCGTCCAGCGCAGCCACTCGCCCCGGCGCACCGATGAGGCGGGCCAGATCCGCCTCTGCCTGGGCCAGTTGGGCTTCGGTGTTGATGAGCTGGAGCCGGGCGTTGCCCAGGTTCACCAGGGAGCGGAGCGAGTCGGAGCGGGTGGCGGAACCACTTCGCAGCTTCGCGATGGAGACTTTTAGCTGCTCACCTGCCCGGTCGACGCTGGCCTGCCGCACCCTCGCGAGCTGCTTGGCGGAAAGGGCGTCGAAAAAGGTCTGCGTGGTGGTGAGGGCCACCTGATAACGGGCGTCCACCAGCCCAACCTGGGCGGCATTCTCGGTGGCCCGGGCCGCCCGGTTGTCGGCGCCGCGGCGAAACCCGGTGAAGAGGTCGACGCTGGCACTGAGTCCCATATTCACGGTGGTGGCGCCCTTACCAATCGCGCCGGTGCTCGGGTCGGGCCGCGCGAACGTGGAGAAGCTGGTCCCACCGCTGGATGTAGCATTGAGATTGGGGAGATAGGCGCCCTTCGCGGAGCGAACCTGGGCGCCCGCGTTGTCGATCGCACCCCGCGCCTGAACCATGGAAGGCTGCACCTTTTCCGCCAGCCGGATGGCATCGGAGAGAGTCACCGTCGGTTGCTGGGCGCGGATTGGGCGGGCCAAGACCAGCGCCGCGCCGAGGATCATTCCCAGTCCCAACGGCCTCATCCCGGGCAGTGCAAGAGATCGGGTTCGGGGCGAGGGCATCGCTCTGGTGTTGGGCACCCTCGGTATGAGGAGCGGCCGTGCGACCATCGACGAATTGAGTTGCATGAGCGCGTTACCGTCCCGTCCGGGCGTGCCGGGCGTCGTGTCGGGCCATGAGATCCACGAATTTCGGCTGTTGATCGGGGGTGAGTTGCGACCGGATCTCCGAACGGATCGTGCTACGCAAAGTTTCAAACCGGGGCTCCATCTCGTGCCACACCGAATCCATTGCCGGCCGGTAGCGTTCCAGCACCGCGCGGACACTGTCCTGCTGGACCGGAGAAAGTCCGAGCGAGTCGCTCAGGAAACTGACGAATCCCTCCGGGCCATGCTCATGCATGGGGCCGCCAGCTTCGGCATCCGTCACTGGCCGCGCTCCGAGCGCGCGGCCGGTCAGCACACCGCCCGCAAACGTCACCATCAGCAAAGCCACGGCCTTCCAGATGTTCGGCATCAGCCTGTCCTTCCGGTCACCGACCCTCCAAGACCACTCTCACCACGACGTCCCGACTGAGTGGCGTTTCCGGCGCGACCCATGGCGCCGCCGGCTCCCCCCGGGCGGCCTGGATCTCGTGATGCTGCCTACTGCGGGTGTCATTCAACAATCCCACCACCGCACCGAGCACCGCGGCCGCAGCCATCCCCGGATAGAGCCAGCGGGCCAGGATGTCCCAGCTATCCGCGGAGCGATGAAGCAGGACGCCGCGCCGTACCCGGGCTACGAACTCGCGATGCCCCGCTGGCTCGAGATGCTCGCGAAGCAAACGGCCCAGCTCCGCGTCGTTCTGGTGGTCGAAGGGATTGGCTTCCTTCATATGGAGTCTCCGAGAAACGGGGCCAGCGCCTCACGCAGCACCCGGCGGGCGTGGAAGACGTCCGACCGTGCCGTGCCCTCCGGTACTCCCAGCAGTTCGGCGATCTCGGCGTGGGAGTACCCTTCCGCATCAAAGAGCACGATCGCCAGCCGCTGACGCTCCGGCAGGACCCCCAGGGCCTTTTCCAGGCTGGTCCGCAGCAGGGACCGCCCCGCCGCATGGTCGGGACTCTCTCCACCGGAGGGGAGCGTATCGGTGACCGGTTCTCCCGCCCGCACCCGGCTACGGCGGCGGAGATCGTGGGCCGCGTTCACCACGATCCGCATCAGCCACGGTCCGAATGGCCGCGCGGTATCGTACCGTCCCAAGTGGCGCCAGGCAGCGAGGAACCCCTCCTGGGCGGCATCATCGGCGTCCTCCGGGTCGCGGAGTACCGCCCGGGTAAGTCGCCGGACGGCCGGCGCATAGCGGTCCACGAGATGTCCGAACGCCTCGCCGTCCCCCGCGGCGGCGCGGATGACCAGCTCGGCATCGGTCACGTTGGGAGTACGCATGAGCGGGCGAAAGCGTTGAGACGAGTGCACCGGGACCGTAACGCTACACGCTGAGTCGAATCGGCGCATCCGCACGGCTCCACGAAGGTCCCATCACAGTATGACTAGCCCAAGGTAGTCAGCCGCTGCACCGATTCGCTGCAGCCTGTAATAATCCGTTGCATGGTGGGGGTTGATTTTGCCGTTTCATGTCAGTGCAAACTTCGTGTTTGCAACGAGTTAATACAGAAAGTGAGGCTGGTCGGAGTGGCCCCCATCCTGCCAGACGATGGCGGCGTTCACCACCCGCTTTCGGCTTTGCTGGTATTTGGAGGAGGAAGGTTGTCCACTAGCTCCCCGGCCCCACGGCTCACCCTGCTTTCCCTTACCGACTCATTCAGCGAGGCGTGGGCGCCGCTGGCGCGGGAGTGCGGGCTCACGCTGGAACCGGTGAACGACGCGGAGTCGATGGCCACCATGGCCTCGGGAGGGGCGGTCTGGCTGGTCTGTGGCGCCGGCGCGGAAGAACGGTTGGAAGGCCTGCTGCGGGGGATCTGCAAGGAGGGAGTCGAGGTGGTCGCGGTGGGCGCCCTGCCGGATCACCGGATCGCCGCGACGGCGGTTCTGGCGGGAGCCGCCGAGTATTTCGCCTTGCCGCTGGATTACCAGCTCCTGCGCTCCTGGCTGCTGGAACGGGCGGAGCGACTGCGTCAGCGCTCGAGCGGCAGCGTCTTCGGCGCGCTTGAGGAGGCCAAGTATCGCTTCGAGGGGATCCTGGGGAGCAGTCTCACCCTCCGGCAGTCCCTGGAACGGGCCGCGCGGGTGATCCCTCATGCCGGGGTCACCGTGCTGATCACCGGGGAGACCGGGACCGGAAAGGAGTTGCTGGCCCGCGCCATCCATTACAACGGGCCCCGTCGGGACGCGCCTTTCGTGGACATCAACTGCGCTGCGATCCCGGAACAGCTGCTGGAGAGCGAGCTCTTCGGCCACGAGAGGGGCTCTTTCACGGGGGCGACCTCCTCGAAGCCGGGGCTGTTCGAGGTCGCGCAAGGCGGGACGATCTTCCTGGACGAGATCGCACAGTTGCCGTTCTCCCTGCAGGGCAAGCTTCTTCGGGTTCTGGAACAGCGTACCATCCGGAGGATTGGCGGCACCCGAACCATCGAGGTGGATGTCCGGGTCCTGACCGCGACCCACGTGGATCTCACGGCGGCGGCCGCCCGCGGGGAGTTCCGCGAGGATCTCCTGCACCGGCTTAACGTGATCCCGATCTCGCTTCCTCCCCTCAGAGCCAGGAGCGAGGACGTTGTGATCCTCGCCCGAAGTTTCCTATCCCGGTTCGCCCGCGATTACCACCTCCCGGAGCCGGACCTGACCCCGCAAGCCGAACGGGCGCTGCGGATGCATCCCTGGCCCGGCAACGTGCGGGAACTGCGCAATGTCATGGAGCGGACGCTGATCATGGCGACGCGGAATCCGCTCGACGCGGGTGACCTGCAGCTCAAGTCGGAGACCGCGCCGCAGGGTGGCGGTGCCATCCCGTTCCCCGCGACCCTCTCGGTGATCAACCACGCTGCGGTGGAGTCGATGATCCGCCTCTGCGACGGCAATAAGAGTGAATCGGCGCGGCGACTGGCGATCTCGCGCACCCGCCTGCAGCGTCTGCTGGTATCCACGATCGATGACAATGATGACCCGGAATCCGGAAGAGAGGATGCATGAGAGCGCACACCCTGCTGGCCCTGATCCTGGCGGCGCTGACCGCCGGGTGCGGCACCGAGTCGGGCCTGTCCACCAGTGGCCTGCCGCCGGTCGATTCCGGTGGCAGTTCCGTCGGAGGCCCCACCGGCGTCGAGGTTCCTTCGGGCCAGCTCAACCTGGTGACCGCCGCGCCCACCGCGCCGGGGCTGGCGCAGAAGGTCGTGAGTTTCTACGCCGTACGGGGCCAGGATCGCGAAGCGTTCATCTGGTATCATGCCAAGCCGGGACAGCCGGATTCGGCCAAGCTGGTCCGCTTCAAGGTCCCCAAGAGCTCTCTCCTCACCCGGCCCGACGGATCGGTCATCGCGAACGGTGATTCTCTGCTGATCAGCATGACCGTGGCGGATACTGTGAGCGGCATCGTCGACATGCAGCCCAGCGGCCTGATCTTCAGCGCGGGCAAGCCCGCCAAGCTGACGCTGTGGTACCTCGAGGCGGATCCTGATTTCAATCACGACGGCTCGGTCGACTCGACCGACGCGCGGATCAAGCGGGGCCTGAGCATCTGGAGGCAGGAGCTGAGCACCGATCCCTGGGAGCAGCTCAGAACCATCAACGATACGACGGCCGACGATGTCGAGACGGATGTGAGCGGGTTCACCCGGTACGCCGTCGCCTTCTGAACCGAACGGAGCACAGGTGTCACGGATGTCCTCCCGGGCCGAAGAGCTGTTGACCGAGGCGCGGACCTACGCCGGCGAGGCCGCGTGGGCCCGGGTAAGCGGCTTGGTGGATGCCGCCGACGCGGAGCTCGAGGCTGAGCCCGAGCTTGCCGTGCTCTGGGCGGAAGCTGAGATCCATCTCGGCAATCTCCGGTCGGCGCGTGCCGCACTCGAAGCGGCCATCCCGCGCCTGGAGCGCAGGGGGGACGCGGTCGGCCTGCGCCGGGCCGTGAACGTGCTTGGCGCCGCCTGCTTCGAACTCGGAGAACTCGGGCTCGCGGAGGAGGCGTTCGAGCGCGCCCTTGAGATGGCCAACGCCGCCGGCGATCACCTCACCATGGCGCGGGCCACCAACAATCTCGGCATGATCGCGAACATTCGGGGGGCCCACGATCAGGCCCTGGCGCTCTATCGCGTGGCCCTGCCGGCCTATCAGCGAATCGGAAACTCCAAGGGGTTGGCCGAGTCGTATCACAACATCGCGATCACCTATCGCGACCTCAGGCAGTACGAGGAAGCCGAGCGGCATCAGGTGCGGGCCATCGAATTCGGGCAGGAGTGCCAGAACGGATGGGTCCTGGCCAAGGCGCAGGCAGGTCGGGCGGAGCTCAGCCTGCTTCGGGGTGAACCGGAAGTGGCCCAGGCCGGCGCTCGCATGGCGGCGGAGGCCTACTCCGCGATTCCCGACCCGGTCGGCGAAGCCGACTCCCTGCGGCTGGCGGGCCGGGCGTGTCTGGCGTTGGGGAGTATTGCAGCTGCGCGAGAGGCGCTTGACCGCGCGGTGTGCCTCGCCCGGGAGCACGGGAGCGCCCTCATCGAAGCCGAGTCGTTGCGGGCGCGGGCGGAGGTCTACGCCCGAGTGGGCGAGTGGGAGCGGCTTCGAGGAGATGCCCGGGCCGCAGAGGCGATCTTTGCCCGGCTCGGGGCGGAAACGGAGAGGGTGGAGGTCGAGGCGTGGTTGGCGGAGGTGGTCGAGGGCCGGAGTCTCCAGAGTTGAATCCACGGTGTCAGAGTGAGTTAAGCGGCGGGCATGGCGTCACTTCTCGAGCGAGATCACCTCGGAGGTCGCCCCTTCCTCAAGTGCCCGGTTGGCATCGCCTCCTGGTACCACTGGGCCAGGGCATCCTCGAGCGCAGCTCGGCCTAGACGAGCGTGCTGCCATCCTCGCGCGCCAAATCGACCGCCCGGTCTAGCGCCACGGCAGCAGACTCGGTTTCCCCAATTACTATCCGCGCGGCACCAGCCACCCGCAGTGCGTCCGCCTCACCCACGGCGTCGGGAATCGCCGCGTACTCTTCCGCCCCCAGCCTGGCGCCAGCCTCCGCGACTACCGCTTCACCCCGGCGGAGGGACAGCTCGGCCCGGCCGACGTGCGCCATCGCGAGAAGCCGCCGGTCCCCAGCCTCTCGGGCATAGTCGATGGCGCGGCGCTCGTGGCGATCCGCCTGCTCCAATCGTCCCAACTCCCGAAGCGCCAGGGCCATGTTGTGGTTTGTCTCGGCCAGCCCCGCCGGGAAGCCCAGCCGCTGATACGCCGGCACGGCGAGCTGGTAGAGCGTCAGCGACTCATCGTATTGGCCGCGGATATGCGCGATCATCCCCAGATTGTTGCTCGCCCGGCCCAAGGTGAGGGCATCCCCGCCCGCGTTGGAGAGGGCCAGTGCCTCGGTGAACTGCTGCTCGGCCTCAGCCATCAGGCCCAGTTCGAACGCCGCCGCGCCCAACATGTTTACCGCCCGGCGGTGCGGTCCCTTGTTTCCCTGTCGGGCACACACCGGCACCAACGGCCCGAGCCTGGCGTGGGCCTCGGCAAGTTGACCGGTGCGGAGATCGGCCTCGGCCAGAAGCAGGGTCAGCTCCGCCGGGCGCCCGGCTGCCGGGACCACGGCGAGCAGCTCACGCACCTCTCCCCACTCCCCCCGACCGGCGTTGGCCTGGGCGGTGGCGAGTAGCGAGTCTTCGGGGGCAAAGTCGGGCATTGTCCGCTGGTCCTCGGTCAGTATGCCACGGCGAAACGGGTGAGGCCCGGAACCTCGGCCTCGGCCTGGTCGAGGCCGGGCACCAGATTGGTCAGGAGGGGGATGTTCCCCAGGCCGAAGGTGTCGTGCGAGTAGAGCAGCACTTTCGGCGAGGTCGAGAGCCGGAGGGTCGGGCGGCCGGCAGTGGCCGGAGCGGCCTTTGAAATGCCGGCACGAAGGGCGGTGGTAGCCAGGCGGACCTCCAGCTGCGAGAACAGGAAAACGTAGCCCCCGGGGACCAAGTCCACCGGCGGACGCCGGCGAATCAGTCAGGCCCCCCGTCAGGGCAAACCCTGTTCTCCCCCGGAGGATGCCGGGACGATCACGCTATCAACGGTGCTTGCAATTACTTGCCCGGTGCGTTTGGGCGGAGGCTCGGGGACGCTCCCTTGCCCCAATTCGCTACGGAGTGTAGCGCAACGGTACAGCACACATCTAACAACGAGCCGGACGGTATGGAGGACTCGAAGGCAAACGGAGGA
>JBGPJS010000088.1:0-11194 GCA_041485505.1 Gemmatimonadota bacterium
CTGGTGGCGGTGCTGCGTCAACAGCACCTGGTGGCTAGGTCTGGCACCACCAAGGATGCACCCGATTTCACTTTTCTACAGCTATAGGGACACTACCCCGTTCACTGTTCACTGCTCACTGCTCACTGTTCACTCTGACTGAACTGCCATGCCCTCAAAGATTCTCCTGACCATGGACGACCTCGAGACTGCGGTGCGGCTCAACGCCGCGCTCGAGGCCGCCGGCTACGCCACAGCCATGGTCTCCTCGCTCGACGACGCCAGCGGCGCGGTCCGCCGGGAGAATCCCGATCTGATCGTGCTCACCGGCGCCGTCTACGAGCCTCCCTCCCGCCACCTCGGCGTGATGGCGCGGGATGCGGCGATTTCCACCCTTGCCCTGCTGGAAGCCACCGATCCCTCCCGGATCGAGCGGGAAGGCCGTCCCGATGTCACCGAGGTCATGGTCAAGCCGGTGAGTCCGGAGGAGGTGGCGCTCACGGTGCGCCGGCTGCTGGAGCGGCGGCAGCTGCAGGAGCGGACCGGCATCAGCGGGGAGAGCGCCGCGATCCAGGAGCTGCTGGTCAAGATCGAGCAGATGGCGCCGGTCTCCAGCACGGTGTTGATCCAGGGCGAGTCGGGCACCGGTAAGGAGCTGGTCGCCAAGGCAATGCACGATCTCTCCCCCCGGCGGGGGAAACCGTTCATCGCCGTCAATTGCTCGGCGCTGCCCGATACCCTGCTCGAATCGGAGCTCTTCGGACACGAGAAGGGGGCCTTCACCGGTGCCGCGGAACGGCGGCTGGGCCGCTTCGAGCTGGCCGATACCGGCACCATCTTCCTCGATGAGATCGGCGAGATCCCCGCCAGCACCCAGGTCAAGCTGCTGCGGGTTCTGGAGGCCCGGACCTTTTTCCGGGTAGGCGGCATCCAGCCCATCAAGGTGGATGTGCGGGTGGTCGCGGCGACCAACCGCAGCCTGAGGGAATCGGTGGCCCGCGGCGAGTTCCGGGACGACCTCTATTACCGCTTGAACGTCCTCAACATCTACCTCCCGCCGCTCCGCGAGCGTCGGGGAGACATCCCCTTCCTCGTCAGGCGGTTCATCCGGGAGTTTGCCCAGGCCCACGACCGGACCTTCCGGGGCATCACCCCTGAGGCGCTGCAGCTACTAGTTGAGGCTCCCTGGCCGGGCAATGTGCGGCAGCTCCGGAATCTGATCGAATCCATGGTGGTCCTGGCTCCGGGGACCGAAATTCGGGCCAGCGACATCCCGGCCGACATCCTGGAAGCGACCGGCCGCCTCCTCCCGATGCGGGTGGGGAGCCTCACCCGGGAAATGCCCGGCCAGGAGCTCGAGTTCATCTTACGGAGCATCATGGAGTTACGCCTTCAGGTCGAGGAACTCCGGCGCCGGCTCGAGGAGCGCCCCCAGCGGGTCCAGGTCATCGAGCTGGCCCAATCTCACCCGATGGCCGATGTCATGACGGAACCCGAAATGGAGGCGAAAGGGCTGGTGCTCTACCGGCATGGCATGACTATGGCTGAAGTTGAGAAGGTCGCCATCCAGGCCGCTCTGGAGGAGTTCAAAGGGAACCGTCGCAAGGCGGCCGAGGTCCTGGGCATCGGCGAGCGAACCCTGTATCGGAAAATCAAGGCTTATAAACTAGGCTAGGTGCGGCAGTCTAAGTCGCGCCTTGGCTATATTTTATACAGTCCTGGCATATTGACACTGGGGAGTCCGGTTCCCATATTCGAAGCGGACCCGATTCCCCCCAAATCCGGGTCTGTCCCTTTGATATTTTCGATCGACTCTCAGTCGTGCGTGGCGTGCCTCGCGTGTGTACGCGTGTGCCCGACTGGTGCCGTCGCGGTAGATGAGCCCCTGGTGCGGATTGTGGACGAGGCCTGCATCAAGTGCGGGCTCTGTGTCGCGGTCTGTCCCCACGATGCCATCGAGGTCAGCGGCGAACTCGGTCGGTCCATGGCGGTGACGGCCCGGGGTGGTGGAATTCTGATCCTGAGTCCCGAGGCGGCGGCCCATTTCTACCCCGCCACGCCAGAACAGGTGGTGAATGCCTGTTACGCGGCCGGGCTCCGCTCGGTCACTCGCGGGGTCATCGGGGACGAGCTGGTGGCGGCGGAGTACCTCAAGCTCTGGGAAGACCAGAGCTGGGGTACCATGATCCGCTCGACCGATCCGGTGGTGGTAGACACCATCCGCAGCGAATACCCGGAGCTGGTGCCCTACCTGGCTCCGGTGACGCTGCCCGCCGTGGCGGAGGCCCGCTACCTCAGGGCCCAGCATGGCGAGAAACTCGAGATCATCTACGCGGGGGTGTGCCCGCCGGCCGGAAGACCGGAGCTGGATGCGGCGATCACCTTCCGGGACCTGGAACAGCTGCTCAAGCTCCGCGGGGTCAGCCCGCTGGGACAACCCGATTTCTTCGTGCGGGTGCCGGAGGAGCGGCGGCGGTATCTTAGTGCGGCCGGCGGGATGCCCTTGGCGCTGTTGGAAGAGGCCCGCCACTCCAGCCGCCGCTTCCGAAAAATGCGCGGGCTGGGAGAGCTCAAGTCCCTGACCCACGCGATCACGGTAGATCGGCTCGACCTGGGGTTCGTCGACATCCTCTCTTACGAGGGGTATCTCGATCATCCCCTTTCGGGCCCGCGGGAAGAGCTGTACTGGCGCCGGGCGCTGGTGGAAAGCACCGAGCCGCCCCGCAGCCGCTATCCGGTGGTGGATTCGACGGTGGTGGGAAGCTACGGGGCTACCTTTGCTCTCCAGCCCCGGCGGAGCAGCGCCAAGGCCGCGGACGTGGCCGAGATTCTCGAGAAAATCGGCATGGGTCCCAACGGCCGTCCCTGGGACTGCCAGGCCTGCGGCTTTCCGACCTGCCAGCGCTTCGCGGAGTCCGCCGCGGCCGGCCGGGCCACCCTCAGGCAGTGTACGCCGTATCAGTCGAAACTGGCCGAAGAGGCGCAGAAGGAATCGGCCATCGATCTGCTGACCGGCCTGGCCACCTACCGGGTGCTCAAGGACCGGCTGGCCCACGAGGTGGAGCGCAGCAAGCGCAGTCTGGACAGCTTTGCGGTGCTGTTCATCGATCTGGATCACTTCAAGCAGGTCAATGACCAGTACGGGCACGAGGCCGGCAACGACGTGCTGCGGGCGGTCTCCCAGGAAGTCAGAAACGCGGTGCGGGCCTCCGATCTGGCCGCCCGCTACGGGGGCGACGAGTTCGTGGTGCTCCTCACCCGGACCGACCTGACCGGGGCCAATCGGGTGGCGGAAGCCATCCGGGCCGGGATCGAAGGGGTGGGACGCCGGCTGGGCCACCCGGCGGGCATGGTGACCGCGAGCATCGGCGTCGCGGAATATGACGTTCGGCGTCCCACCGATGGCGACCTGCTGGTGGTCGCCGACCGGGCGCTGTACCAGGCCAAGGCCGCCGGCCGCAATGCGGTAGCCTAGCAGACCGTAACCGACAACCACCAGTTGCTCGGTTGCCGGCCACCAGCATCATTGGAGAAGAGCGCAACGTGTCTGGATCGTCCTCTGCCCGCACTCCTGAACCCGGCGTCCCGGGGCGGTCCTCCATCCCCGGCATGGAAAGCGCGCCCGACCCCTGGGGTGTCCGCCGGGCCGAGAATCTGCTGACCAGCCTGGAAGGGGTCCTCTCGGCCCGGGTGGTGACCACGCCGCTGGGTGAAGTGAGCGAGGTCCACGTGCTGGCCCAATCCGGCCTCTCCCCCAAGCAGCTGGTGCGCAACATCGAATCGGCGCTGCTGGCGCAGCTGGGACTCAAGATCGATCATCGGAAGATCAGCATCGCCCAGACCGCCGAGGTGAAGCCCATCGAGGTGCTGGAGCGGGGCGCGGTACGGGACCGGGCACTCCGGCGGGCGGCCCTCTTCGAATCGCTGACCCTGGCCCCGGGGCGGCGGCCCCACCGGGTCAACCTGAGCGTCACCCTTTCCTACGCCGGACAGAGCGAGAGCGCGGAGGAGGAGAGTTCCGACACGCCGCGGAGCCGGGTGGAGACGGCGGCGCGGGCGGCGGTGACCGCGCTGGACAAGCTGCTGCTGGACAATTCGGTGGCGCTGGAGGGGGCCAAGATCATCGACGCCTTCGACCGCCAGTTCGTGATCGTGGCGGTGCAGGGGCTGGGGGGGCGGGAATCGCTGCTGCTGATCGGGACGGCGGAAGTGAAGGAGAGCGCGGAGCGGGCGGCGGTATTCGCGGTGCTGGACGCGACCAACCGCTGGGCGGAGGCGCGCCGACCCTCCTAGCGGAAGGGAGGGGCGCCCCTGTAGGGGCCCCCTCCGGGGGCGCGGGATGACGCGCCCCCTTGTCGTCGGCCGAGATCTAAGCGATGTGTGACCGCCGTCACTGGCTTCTATCGGTAATCGGAGTTATAGCGGACCGGTCTGTCCGCCGACCAGATATCAACCACCCCACAGGAAAGGAATTGGAAGGTTAGGCGACCCCGGTCTTCGGCTGGAGTAGCGGAGACTAGCGGACATTTGATGAGCGGAGCGTCGGGTGGGCCATAGCGAGGCTTACCACTTCCCCGAGGGTTCATATCCACTCGTAAGGAGGTGACGCTCTATGTTGCACATCGGCCTGATTGCCAAGATTGCCAACTTCTTCGCCAACATGCTGCATTGCGGCGAAGGTCAGAATTGGTAACTGCGCCGGACTCCGGGGTGCGCCGCCCTTTCTCGATCGCTTAATGAAGCGTCTTACCAAGATCGACCTACTGGTTGCTTTTGTAACCACTGCAACAGTTGTTGCGGCGGTTCTGTCTTGGTACGTCCGCATGCCTTACCCGGGAACTTGGCAGCTCGTCTGCTTCATGGCTGTACTTTTCATCCTCGATCAAACGAGCAACCCACTTCGCATCGTGGCCACAGGCTCCACGTCATTCATCCTCCATCTCGCCGGCGGAATTCTCTTCGGAGGTTATTGGGGAGGCCTCATCGCAGGGGCTTCGACGGCTTTCACACAGGTGTACCGCCGCCAGCCGGTCATCAAAACTGTGTTCAACGTGGCTCAGCGCACTCTGTCTGTATTGTGCGCGGCTGGGCTCTACTACCTCTTGGGTGGTCACTCTCCCCCAACCTACCTCTACGGAACCAGCGGTGTCACTGCTGAGATGCTTCAGGCGGATCTCGGCCTTTTCTTCGTCTATGCCTCAACGTATATCGCGATTAATGCCCTGACGGTCACTGGGGCGGTAGCGTTCAGTACTGAACGTAGCTTCAAGGAAGTTTGGCACCTCAACTCTCGCGGAGTTCTGGGCTACGATCTTGGTGCAAGCACGATAGCAATTCTCGTGGCTTGGCTTTTCCTCAAGTCGGAAGAGGGTTCAGCTTACGGCCCCTTTGGTCTCCTGGGAGTCGTTTTGTTGATTGTGGTTGTGCGCCACGTGTATGGGATGTATCGCCGCCTTCAGAGTAGCGGTATCGAGCTTCTTGACCTTATGGTCAAAGCAATCGAAGCGCGCGATCCATATACGTCAGGCCACTCCATTCGGGTGGCTACTCTGGCGAAGGCCATGGCTCAAGAAGTCGGCATGTCCTCGGCCGAGGTGGAGCAGGTATACACGGCAGCACTGCTGCACGACGTAGGGAAGATCCATGAGGAGTTCGCTCCACTCCTCCGCAAGGAAACCAAACTTACCCCCGAAGAAACCGCTCTGTTGCAGACCCACGCGTCCAAGAGCGCAGATCTTGTAGGGATCATCTCGAGCTTCCGCGGGAATGTGCAAGATGCGGTTCGGAGCCACCATGAGCGATGGGATGGAGGGGGATATCCCGATGGACTAGCTGGGGAGCGGATTCCGCTTGGCGCGCGGATCATCATGATTTCTGATACAACTGACGCGATGACGACTGATCGTCCGTATCGTAAGCGGTTAGCGCTAGATGCCGTGATCTCTGAGCTGCAAAAATATGAAGGCTCGCAATTTGATCCGAAGCTAGTCGACATGACGATCAACTCGGTGGTGATCCGCCGTGTAATCGCAGAATTGCAGTCCCCGACAGAACTTCCGCCCTCACGGATACCCCAGGTTGGAGGTTCGAAGCGAGTAACTCGCTGGCGGGATAGCGGCTTATGGAAAGCGAAGAGTGCTTTCTAGGCCGTCGAGCATTCCGAGCCGCTGCAATTGTTCGCGCACAGCATCGGGAAGATCGCGGAGGCACCGCTCCATCAATTGAACCTCTTCCCCTCTTATGACCCCCGCCCGAGAGTCCAGCCAGACGGTTGCGCTTAGCACCTCCGCCTGATCCTTTTTGTCGAGTAGATGGAGCGCCTTTCTAAGCTCCATGAGGCGGACCCCGGTTCCTTGCTCTTGAACCCCCAACCGCGCAATCCATCTAGCATACGGTCCAGCGAACGAGAGAGATCTAAGCTCATGGTTTGAGCCTGTAGTCGCTACTCGGGCAGTGTTTTCTGCTTCCCGCGTCAATTGCAGGGTTTGAAGGACATCCGCAGAATACAGGTTCCACGCCTGGACCAGCCATCTTGTACTGTCTCTCGTCTGACCGGTTGGATTCCTGTTGAGATATTCCAGAGCTTTCGCTCGGTTGCCTTTGAGTGCGTGCGCCAATGCGGCGAACGCAGTCGCTTGAACTTCTATGTCGGGTTCCAAGTTTGTTCCAAGCAGTCTCAGTGCGAGTTCGGACCACCGGAGCTGATTGTCGTACTGGCCTATACGGCAGCACGAGAGCGCAAGGTTCGCAGCGACAGACGCGCTCGAACTGTCGTCTCCTAGTCTCACCCCCATGTCATAGGCTGCCGTAAGGTACTCGATGCCTTGCTCGTACCTGCCTGCAAGACTCTCCAAGACGCCAAGGCCTTCATATACGTTGACCGCCGTCGAGTTCGATGAACCCCTACTGCGAATAAGATCCAATGCCTTCTCAAGAAAAGAGCGGGAGCCATCAGGGTCTTGGGAGCGAAACAACAACTTGGCTTTCACAAGTGCAAGACGCTCGGCTTCATCTGTCGTGACGTCCTCCGGTATTCCCTCTAGCGCATTTAGAAATAGTCTTGCGGCCTTTTCGTAACGATGATCCACCTTTAGCCTGGAGGCGATGTAGGCTGCTCTAATCCGGATCGATGGTCTATGAGTCCCACTGCTCATCTGAAGTAACTCCTCCTTGGCTTCGGCGACCGCATAGTCGTCAGAACCGGCTGCCTTCATGCTGGCAGCGATCCAAAGCAGTCTAGCATGTGTATACTCCCCGCGTCGTGGGATGGTACCGCGACTTTCAAGCAGCGAGAGGGACTCTGACCAACGACACTGCTCTTGCAAGGCTTCGGCCAAGAGAAGAAGGGCTTGTTCACGGTCCGAACCTCCCAGGTGATCCAACGCACTCCCCAGCGCAAGTTCCACCTCGGTTACCGCCCCCCGCTGCATCGCCTCCCGGGCCCCACGCAACAAGTACGGGGTCCCCTCGTCCATTCGCCCCGACCGGATGCAGTGCCACGCGATCTCCAGCCCAGGCAACTCTCTCCCCTGCCGCTCCTCCTCCAGCAGTCGATCCGCAATCTGCCCATGCAGCGCCCGGCGGAGCGGGGAAGGCACGCTCAAATACGCCTGGGCCCGGATCAGTTCGTTGCGGAACTCCATCTCCTGGCCCCCATCGCGGAGCAACCGCAATTCCGTGAGTCGAGACATTCCCGTCATGGTCTGCGCCAGGCTGAGATCCACCAGCGCATACATCCCCAGGTCGTTGAGCCGGCCGCCAAGGATCGCGGCCAGGTTGAGCACGTTGCGGGTCGAACTATCGAGATCCTGGATGATCCGGTCGAGGAGCTGGCGGTAGGCATCCTCCGGCGTCCCCGATCCCGCCGGGTTCGCCGTCATGGCTCCGAACGAAAGCGCGATACTCCGTTCCCCGTTGGTCTGCCAGTCCCGCAGCAACAGCTCCAGGACCATGGGAAACCCGGCCGCCGCACGGAGAATCGCTCGCCGTTCAGTGGCGCTCGGCTGGGGTGTCCCCGGCACCAGGAGGGAGTCGAGGAGCTGGGCGCCCTCGTCATCCGACATGGGTGGGAGCTCGACCATGGCGACGCCGAGCCGCTGGTGGTTCTCCCGGAGCCGGCTGGCGTTAGGAGAACGTCCCAGCTCGCCCGATCGGGCCGTCATCAGGACCATGATCCGCTGCTGCTCCACCCGCCGGAGCAGCAGGTGCACCACCGCCACGCTGGCGTCGTCCGCCAGGTGCACGTCATCGATGACCAGGATGACCGGACTCTCTTCCGCGATCGCCGTGACCAGTTGATGCATCGCTTCGGCCAGCCGAACCCGCGCGGTTTCCCCCTGACTTTCCGGGGCATTCGGAATGGTGGAGAAGCGTTGCCGGACCTCGGGCATGGTCCGCGCCAGTTCCGCCAGCGAGTCGGGCGGGGTGCCCGAGACTCCGGGCCGATCCAACAACCCGCGCACCAGTCCCGAGACTGCCGCATAGGGGATCTCCCGCTCCACCTCATAGCACTGGACTCGCGCGGTGGCGGCGCCCTCCAGCCCCGCCGCCGTGGTGAGCCGTTCCACCAGGGTGCTCTTGCCGATCCCGGAATCGCCCAGGACCAACGCATGCCGCGCCGAGCGGCGCAAGGTCTGCTCCCAACTTTCGTAGAGGGCGCGGTACTCGGTGGTGCGGCCCACGAAGAGCCGGCCTTTCCACTGGTCGGTGGGGACCGTCGGGATGTCGTTGGTGGTGGTCCGCTCCCAGCCCCGCCGCCGGAGCCGGAGCGCGATCCCTTCCAGCAGGGGAGAAGGGGCGGCGCCGAGATCGGCCTGCAGAATGACCTTCCAACCCTCGAAGATCTTGAGGGCGCTCAACCGGTCGCCGTCGAAGGCCCGGGCCTCCATCTTCGCCCGGATCCCCTCCTCGCTCAGCTCGTCGATGATCAGCATCCGGTCGGCCAGCCCCTCGATCCGCCGGAAGTCACCGGTGCGGCGGCAGCGGTCCATCAGCCGGATCAGCGCATCACGAATGGAAGGGAGGAGCCGGGCCCGCTGGCGCTCGCGCCAGTGCATGAACTCCGGCGCATCGGGGATATCGAAATCGTCGAGGAATCCAGCGACCTCGAGCGGCGGGGTGAACTCGTCACCCAGCACGTTGCCGGCGGCCAGGCGGTCGAGGTCGACATCGAGATGGGGATAGATAAGACGGATCTGGTCCCGGTTGGCCTCGAAGGCTCCTGGACCGAACTTGCCGCGGAGGACAGAAATGGCGGTGGCGACCGAGTGCCGGCCCTCGGCCTCAGGGGAGTCGGGCCAGAGCAGGTCGGCCAGCCGCTCCCGCCGATGAGTGAGCCGCGGCTCCACCGCCAGGTACAGCAGCAGCGCCAGATGCTTGCGGGTACGGAACCGGCTCGGCTCACCCGCGGGGGTGAGCAAGTGGACCGCGCCGAGACAGCGGAGGAAGTGGCGAGCGCTCATTGGCCCCGAATCGACGGAAGGCTCCTGGGGGAACAGGATGAGGGCATACCCTCAACCAAGGCTCAAATGATTGTGTGATGCCGGGGGTGGGTCTGGCGGGATAGGATGGACTCGGTGGGTGGGATTGTCTAGCCCCTCCCTCCCTTGGCCCTTGAGGCGGGTGCCGACCGTCAGGCGACCCTAGCGGCGGGCGCGTTTGGGCCATACCATGTCGGCGAGTCCAGGGTGCCGACTGCGTGTCTTGCAAGGTCATTGTTGAGGTGCTTGGCGCCTCCGGCCCTTGGGGGCTCATGAGGGCGGTTGGCCCTGCGGCATTTGTCGTCCTATCGGCGCCTGGTGCAGGCCAATTAGTAGTGGGGCAGACGCAGACTGGCTCTAGCAAGGAGGACCTCATGAGGCGAGTGCGCTACTCAGTAGCCATGAGCCTCGATGGCTTCATCGCAGGTCCTCAGGGCGAAAGCGACTGGATTCTCATGGACCCTGATATCGACTTCTCCGCCCTGTTCAAGGAGTTCGACACCGTTGTCATGGGTCGGAAGACTTACGAGGCCGTGCGCCAACAGACTGGCGGCGGGATGCCCGGGATGGAGGGTTACGTAGTGTCGCGCACGCTTCGCCAGAGCGACTGTCCTGACATGACGGTCTTGGATCGGCCGAAAGAGGGGTTGGCTGCCCTCAAGGCGAAGGCGGGAAAGGACATCTGGCTGTTTGGCGGGGGCTCTCTTTTCCACAGCCTGTTGGAACTCCAGATCGTCGATACCGTTGAGGTGGCTATCATCCCGGTGCTGCTCGGAGGTGGAGTGCCTCTGCTGCCCCATCCAGCCACGCCGGCCAGGCTTCGACTGACCAAGCACCGGGTTTATGAGAAGACCGGCACCATCGCGCTGGTATATGCCGTGGTGTAGGACGCTGCCAACTGCGCTTGCACCAGCCGGCCTGCTGGCGGCACTCCCAACCTCCAATGGAGCCTATCTTGATCGACCGCCTAGAGCGTGACCGCTTAGCCCTTCTGCTCCGTCGCCTCGCCAGCGGCCGGATTACCAACGATGATTACGACAATGAACGTCCGACCCGCTCCCGGGATCGGGGGCTCCAGGCGGTCTCGGACGCCGGCTGGACCCTCTACAGCGACTATCACAGCTATCGCCTACGGGGTCGCCGTGCCTTACTTCGCCACACGGTGGACCAAATCGGCCATTGTGTCCTTTTCCTGGCTTCGGACCTGGAATACGAGTGGCCGCCTCCACCCCCACTGGGGGCACTGGGGATTCTGGTGGCCATCGTCACCCTGGGGTGGGTCGACCTACGGGAGCCTCAGCTCTGGGACGCCTGGCGTTCAGCCGGCGACCATAACGTGTGGCCGTTTTATCGCCGGGCAGACTACGAGGAGGCCATCCGCCACCCCCGCTTCCTGGTCGGCGCTCCGGGACCAGCAGCCTGACCAGCGCTTGCACCTGACCGGCGCGCCTGTCTAAAGGAAATCGTCCTTTTGTCCGAGGGCGACGTGGTCGCCCGCATCGGGCTCCTTCTGGCCTTCACGGCTTGGGTATATGGAGGGGCCCCACAAAACCAGAGCGCATCAGGTCGCGTCACCGGCCTGCCGCAACGCCGAACAAGGAGGTAACATGGCAACTTTCCTGGCCAATATCGAGTTGTGGCTCAGCGGCTTGGGGGTGCTGGTAATCCTATCCGTGCCCTCCATCCTGCTAGGCCAGACCGGGCCCTACTGGGAGGTGATGGCGGTGACCGCCACC
>JBGPJS010000089.1:0-11089 GCA_041485505.1 Gemmatimonadota bacterium
ACGTCTTCCTCTTCCGCGGACGACGCGGCGACCTGATCAAAGTGCTGTGGTGGAGCGGCGATGGACTGTGCCTGTTCGCCAAGCGCCTGGAACGCGGGCGCTTCGTCTGGCCGCAGGCCGTGAGCGGCAGCGTAAGCCTCAGTGGCGCGCAACTGTCGATGCTCCTGGAGGGCATTGACTGGCGTCGTCCGGAGCGCAATGGCCGCCGCACCAGTCCCCGCCCGGGTCGCCGCCCTTGGGTGGGGGCCTGACGCCGGCTGCCCCGCCGTGAGCAACCCGATGGACTCCGACGGCGACGGCATCCCCGACGATGCTGTTCTCATCTTCACGCTGCCGGCCTGCCAATTCGTCGCCGGGGACGATACAACCGAGATCACGGGTGCCGTTCACCTCGTCGATCCGGTCACCTCGCCACCGCCTCGGCCGGCCGCCTTCGGCTATGTGGCTGGGTTCGATCACCTGCGGGTGCATTTCGTCAGCGCCCATCCTGATTCCTCGGCGACCGATACTCGGACCGGCTCGGAGGCGCTGATCGTGACCTCCCAGGGACTCAATCAAGGCCACGCCTTCGCGATCACCCATGAGGATCGTCAGGGCATCGCGAACATCGAGGATGCCTGGAACGCGGTCTTCAGCCCTGATCCTGGAGTGATCTTGATACCCGGCCAGCCGCTGCCCAGCGGCGCCTTCGTCGTAGCCGGGCGTTCGTCGTGGGCCCGCGGGGCGGAGAGGGCTGAGTTCATCATCGGAACCGCAGTCCCGCTGCGCTACGACCCCGCGTGCCCCGAGAACGCACCGAACCGGTTCCGCTCTGGGGAGCTTGGCGCGCGGTTGACGACACCGGGACAGCAGGTGCTGGTGCGCATCCTCTTCGCGGACTGCCAGGAACCGACGGTGATCCTCGTGCCGGTCGCCTGATCCGCAGATTACACAGATTACGCAGATTGGGTTTGGCGGGTTTATCACACGAAGGGGCGGTGCTCCGGACTCGGCGCTCCGCGCTTCCGCGGTCAGGCCGGTCCACGCCAACGCCCACATGTCGGGCCCGGGATCTCCACAAGCACTGCCGCCTGGCCGAGCCGGTTGAAGCAATTCTACGGACGGCGATCACCCGGCTTGGCCTCTCGGCGCCGGCCTACCACCGAGTGCTCAAGATCGCGCGGACCATCGCCGATCTGGCTGCGGTGGAGGAGATCGGCGTGCCCCACCCCAGCGAGGCCATTCAGTATCGGAGTCTGGATCGAGGAAAGCTGGTCGGGGGGAACGCCGCTGTCACGTCGGCCCCCAACGTTTCCTAGTGAGTCCTCCAGCATGAGTCCGTAGATTGTTATGATCCGGGGTCTGCATCCACGGGAAACCATCCGGTTACCGCGACCGTAGGCCAGACGCGGCGACTAGCGCCGCCGCTCTTCTAACAATATCCTCAGACCACCACCTTGACCCCGGGATCCGATCCATGCGCACAGCCCTGCTCTTCGGCGCCGCCCTCCGGTTGTTCGGTACCGGTGACCTCGCGGGCCAAGCCAAGCCCGAACCGGCCGCGTTCATCACCCGGCTCGGCAACGACACCATCGCGGTGGAGCGGTATTCCCGGAGTGCCGACAAGCTGGTGGGTGATCTCCTGGTCCGGAGCCCACGGACTCGGATCATTCACTACGAGGCCACGCTCGGTCGCGATGGGACCGTAGAGCGCTACGAGTCTTCAGTCCACTTGCCGGGCAACCCGAACGCGCCGCCCCAGGGCGGGGTGGCCACCTTCGGCCCCGACACGGTGACCATGCAGCTCCACCTGGGCGATAGCAGCTGGACTGTGAGGACGCTGGTCCACCGCGGTGCCGTCCCCCTGGCCAATTCGAGTTACGCTCTCTGGGAGCAGATGGTGCGGCAGGCGGTTGCGACCAAGCAGGACAGCGTCGGGTACGACATGGTGCCCATGGGTTCGTCCAACCCGCAGGCAACCTTCGTGGTGCGCCGGGGCCAGGATGCGGCAACGGTCGGATACTTCGGGTTCCCCGCCATGGTGCGGATCGACGCCGCGGGCCGGATTCTCGCCTGGGACGGTGCCAAGACCACAGTGAAGGTGAAGGTCGAACGGCTGGCCTCGGTGGACCTCGAGGCGCTGGCCCAGCGGTTCAGCGCGGCGGATGGGCAGGGGAAGTCGCTGGGACAGCTGTCGCCACGGGACACGGTCCGCGCCAAGCTGGGAAAGGCCCACCTGCTGGTAGACTACGGCCGTCCCTCCAAGCGGGGGAGGACCATCTTTGGGGGCATCGTCCCGTGGGGCGAGATCTGGCGCACCGGCGCCAACGCCGCCACCCAATTCACCACCGATGTCACTCTGCGATTTGGTCAGGTGGAAGTACCGGCGGGGACTTATACGTTGTGGTCGCTTCCCACGTCTGCGGGGACCAAGCTGATCATCAATCGGCAGCACGGGCAGTGGGGAACCGAGTACGACGCGTCGCAGGACTTGGCGCGGGTGGACCTGGCCGCCGACCGCCTCGGCGCTCCCGTCGAGCTGTTCACTATCGGCCTTGAAGGGGGGCCAAGCGGAGGAACCCTGAGTCTCGTGTGGGATACCACCCGCTTTTCTGTGCCCTTCACCATCCCCTAGCTTGGGCAAGCCGTCGAAAGGAGCGTGTCAGGATCCTGAGTTTCGGGTGGGATCCGACGCTGCGTTCGACCCTGGTTAGCGTGCCGTAAGCTGTGGAAGGCTGTCCAGCGCCTCGAGGAGGGCCCTCGTTGGAGGCGCCGGGGCCCGATGGCTGGTGCGGCGCGCGGCGGCCTCCGCCGCGCGCAACCTGTTCAGGCGGGCGCAGAGCGCGCGGTACTCCAGGGCGTCGTCCGGGTTGTCGAAATCGATCATCCGCCGATCGGCCGCGTAGGAGCCCTGCCGTTCGAGCAGGAACACCAGGAGCCTATCCATCTGGCCCATCAGGGAGTCCGCGACCTGCTCCATCGCATAGGTCTCCGGCAGCAGCGAACTCCGACTGTCGCCTCCGCCGTACTCTTCGGTCAGCCGACGAGACTCCACCCGGTAGTATTCCACGATGTTGCCGGCCGACTGGAGCGATCGGCGCCCCGCCCGCAACTGCTCCGGAGCGGTCAAGCGAGCCGGCGCGAAGAGGCCGCTGAAGCCGATCGACCGCAGATCGTCGTTCATCTTGCTGGCGAGTCCACTCATCGCATCGCCAAACGACAGGCCTCGAAGCGAACTCGCCGACGGTTGGGGCGGTGGCGCGTGAGCGACTGACTTGGTCCAGAGCGAGGTGGAGTCGGTTGGTGCGGCCATGGCGATGGTTGCGGTCGCCGAGTCCTTCGCCGCCCCCACCGATTCTGACGCGATTGCCATCGGGGGATCAACCGGCTCGGACCCGGCTCGCTGCCACCAGATCGTGGCGCCGACTCCGGACAGGATGATCACCCCGGCGCCCACGGCCCCCCATCGGAGAAGCCGATGCTGCAGCAACGGCGGCTCAGCAAGTTCGGCGGCCGAGGGCTTGCCGGCTGGAGGGGTGCGCTGCCAGAAGGGAGTCTCGTCCCCGCCACTTCTGGGGGCTTCGAGTGATTCGATCGGGCGCAGCGGGTTCCGCGCCTGTTTGTAGTCGGGGTTAAGGCACACCAGAATCCAGCGCTCGGTCGTCGCGTGGTAGATCAGTGCGTCAGGGCCGATTTTCCCTTCCTGGACGGCTTCCGCAAACTCGTCCTGATTCGCGTAGGTCGTCTCCTCACCGGCCGAGGTCCTAATCTTGTACACGCAGCCACCCTCCCTGGATTATCGCTCCGGTACAGGTTCCCGCCAGGTACGCTGAGGGTCAGGCGGTTGTCAGAATTCAGTGGCAGGAAGCAGGCCCGATCGGGGCCGAAACGGCTTGCCAGAAAGAGTCAGTTGGCAATCACTTGCGGTGCCGACCGGGCGCCACAACACCTGGAGCCCTGCTTTTTGAGGGACCGATTCGACGGATTGTGCGACAGGCTGGCCGGGTGGCGGGGCTCAGTGAATAGAAATCAGTCGCTGTCAGGAATTTGCAGATTGTGGAAGGGGTGGCGGGGCTTCATTCGTCGCTTCTCACCCGACCGCGCAGCACCTTGACCCCCGACCGGTGCTTCTTGGATTGCAGCCTTCGTTCCTTGGCCGCCCGTGACGGCCGGGTCTTCTTACGCTTCTTGGGGACGATCAATGCCTTTCCGATGAGAAGCCGGAAGCGCTCCGTTACCTCTTCCCGGTTCTGCAGCTGGCTCCGGGTGCCGCTCGAGACCAGACGCAGGCCGCCACTCGAGTCGAGCCGAGTGGCGAGGCGGGTGAGCAGGCGCTGTCGCTGGTCCCCACTCAGGCTCAGGCTGCCCGCGACGTTCCAGACCAGCTCGATCCGGGTCGAGGAGGTGTTGACGTGCTGACCGCCGGGTCCCCCCGAGCGCGAGGCGCGGTAGCTCAGCTCGGAGGCAGGAATGACCAGTGCTGGGTTGATAACGATGTCGTCGGGCACGGGTCTACGATAATCCGGTGAGAAGTAAGAAGTAAGAAGTAAGAAGTGAGGAGTAAGGAGTAAGCGGTGAGAGTAAGAAGTTACAAAGAGTTCTCACTCCTCACTCCTCACTTCTCACTTCCCACTCTCTGCGTTACGTTACCCGCATGTCGGATCTGGCACGCCTCGAAGCCCATCTCGCCGGTCTGGGCCGGGTCCTGCTCGGCTACTCCGGGGGCGTTGATTCGGCACTCCTCGCCGTCGCCGGAAGACGCGCGTTGGGTCCCGACTGCTTCCTCGCGGTCATCGGCCGGAGCGCTTCCTATCCCGAGGCCCAGTACCGCCTCGCGCTGGAGACCGCGCGTCGCTTCGAGGTACCGCTGCTCGAGGTCGATACCCACGAGATGCTGGATCCTCAGTACCTCGCCAATCCCACCAACCGCTGCTACTTCTGCAAGAACGAGCTCTGGACCCGACTCCGGGAGATCGCCCGGCAGAGAGGCTATGAGGCCATTGTTGATGGCACCAATGCCGACGACCTGGGGGAACACCGTCCCGGCCTCCAGGCGGCGGCGGAACAGCAGGTGCGCTCTCCGCTGGCGGAGTTGGGATGGACCAAGGCGCTGATTCGGGCGGCCGCCCGCGCTCTCGATATTCCCGTCTGGAATGCGCCGGCGGCACCCTGTCTGTCGAGCCGGGTGGCCTATGGCCTCGACATTACTCCCCAGCGGCTGCGTCAGGTCGAGGACGGTGAAGCGTTTCTCCGTTCCCTCGGTGTCACCGGCGATCTGAGGGTTCGGCATCACGGCCGACGGGCTCGCCTTGAGCTGGCGCCGGACCAGATGGAGCAGGCCGAACGCGAGTGGGCCGGCATCGAGACCTTCTTCCGGGCACTCGGATTTGATGGGGTCGAACTGGATCCGCGCGGTTACCGGCGCGGGAGCCTGCTGGCCTCCCTCCCGGTGCTGGGTGGCTGATGCGACTGTTCGCGGCGATTCCCATCGCCGAGCCGGTGCGGGACCAACTTGACCGATTGATCCGACGACTGGAACGGCGGGCTTGGCCCATCCGGTGGACCAGGACCGACGCATTCCATCTCACCCTGAAATTCTACGGCGAAGTGGCGGAGGCGCGGTTGCATGAGATTTCGGCCGCCCTCGAGTCGGCGGCGCTGGGCACTGGGGTGTTGCCAATGGCGTTGAGCGGCACCGGCGCATTTCCCGCCTGGAGCCGGCCGCGGGTGCTCTGGCTCGGTCTCGAGGCGCCGCCCGCCCTGGAGCTCCTGCAGCACCGGGTGGAGACCGCGTCGGCTTCGCTTGGGTTCCCGGTTGAAGGGTCCCCCTTTACCCCTCACATCACACTGGGCCGCCTGAAGGATGGCGCCAGGCTTCCCACGGCGGCGCTCAGTGATCTTCAGGGAATTGCCCTCGCGGGCTCGTTCCTGGCGGATGCCCTGGTGCTGTACGAGAGTCGGGTCGGACCCCAGGGCGCCGGGCACACTCCCCGCGGGACCTTCGCGTTGAGCAGCTGATGGGATTCCTCGCTCTCCTCGCCCGCCTGCTGGGCCTCCTGGCCCTGGCGATTCTCCTGTCCGCCGGCTGGCTTTATCGAGACCGGCTGCTCGGTCTCTGGACCGGCCGGCACCGTCCCGCTGGCGAAGCCGAGGTCTCAGCCACGGTGGGGCACCCGGGAACCCAGGCCCTGCAGCGTGCTCGCGACAAGGTGGATTCGCTCAACGGCTGGCGGGCCGACTCAGTCCTGCTCAGCGCCAGCGAGATGGCCTCCCTCCTGGGTGATGGCCTGGACCCAAAGTTTCGCAAGTACTTGGACTCGCTCACCGTCGAACTCGGCGACAACGACCTTGCCCTCTCGGCGTCCCTCGAGACCGCGGCGATCCCCAGGGTTGTTCTCGGCCCCCTTGAGGGGATGCTGGGTCCACGGGAACGGATCGGCGCCCGGGGCACTGTCCGGGTGGCGAAGCCCGGGTGGGGCGAGTGGACGGTACGAGAACTCAGCGTCCGCAACTTCCCGTTGCCGAAGGCCGTCAGCGTCCAGGTAGTGGAGAAGGCGATGCCCGGGTCCAGGGGGGGATCGCTGTCTTTCCGAATCCCCCCGGGCATTGCCGAGATCCGGATTCGTCCGGCGGCCGTCATCCTCTATCGCAAGCCGAGCCTGCCGTGAAGCAACGGATCCTGGTCATCGACGACGAGCCCGGAATCCGTGAGGCCCTCAAACAGGTGCTCGAGTATGAAGGGTTTGAGGTTCGCGGGGCCGCCTCAGGTGGGGAGGGGATTACGGTCTACAGCGAGTTCCGCCCCCATCTCGTTTTTCTCGACGTGAAGATGGCGGGGCTCGACGGCCTTGAGACTCTGAGCCGTCTGCGGGACTTGGAGCCGCCGGCCCCGGTGGTCATGATCTCCGGCCATGGCACTATCGCCACCGCGGTTTCCGCGACCCAGCGGGGCGCCTTCGACTTCCTGGAGAAGCCGCTCGACACCGACCGTCTGCTGGTGACGGTGCGGAACGCCCTGTCGCAATCGGCGCTCGCGAACGAGAATACCCGGCTGCGGGACACGGTGGGCGCCCGCTACGCGATGGTCGGCGAGAGCGCCGCGCTCCGGGCCGTCCTCGACCTGGTCGAGAAGGTCGGACCCACCAACGCCCGGGTGTTGATCACCGGCGAGAATGGAACCGGGAAGGAGCTGGTGGCCCGCGGCCTCCATGAGCGGTCACCCCGTCGCACCGCGCCATTCGTTGAGGTCAACTGTGCCGCGATCCCCTCGGAGCTGATCGAGAGCGAGCTCTTCGGCCACATGAAGGGTTCCTTCACGGGAGCCGTGATGGATCGCGCCGGCAAGTTCGAACAGGCTGACGGAGGCACGCTTTTCCTGGACGAAATCGGCGACATGGCCCTTTCGGCGCAGGCCAAGGTCCTGCGGGTCCTGGAGGAGGGCGTAGTGACCCGGATCGGCGGAGCCAAGCCGGTGACCGTGGATGTGCGGGTGCTCGCGGCCACCAACAAGGACCTCGATGCCGAGATCGCGGCGGGCCGGTTTCGGGAAGACCTGTTCTACCGTCTGAATGTGGTCCCCATCGATGTCCCTCCCCTGCGAGAGCGCCGTCAAGACATCCCGGCCCTGGTCGCCTATTTCGCCGAGCGGCTGGCCCCCGCGATCGGCGTCGCTCCCAAGCGGTTCGATGAGGGGGCGCTGGAGCGGCTCAAGCAGCGCGGCTGGCCCGGCAACGTGCGGGAACTCCGCAATGCGGTGGAGCGGATCCTGATCCTGGCCCAGGGCAAGGTGGTCTCGGGGCCGGAGGTGAACCGCCTGATCGGGAGCAGTCCCGGCGAGATCACTGTTCCGGAGACCGCGGGCGAGGAGGGGACCTTGGGGAACTTCAAGCTCGAGGCGGAGCGGGCCTTCCTCTTCGCCCGATTGCAAGAACACGACTGGAACGTCGCCGAAACCGCGCGGGCACTGAAGATACCCCGCTCCAACCTGTACAAGAAAATGGAACGCTACGGCCTGAGCCGGGAATCGCCATGAGCAATCAACCCAGAGACTGGGACAAGGAACTCGCCGCGATCGACAAGGTGATCGCCCGCGCGCCCGCGGAGGGCGGGGCAGCGCCCCCCCCGGCGTCGCGGCCGGTGGCTGCCGTTACCGTGAGCCGGAAAGCGGTCTTCACTACCTGGCTCCGGGTGGGGCTCGCCATCGTTCTCGCCGCCGCGATGACGCAGTGGCCTTACCCCAACGGATGCGGCCTCAATCTTTTCATCTATCTGGGTGCGGTAGCCGGGGTCGTTGTGGCCGGTCTGTGGAGCACCATCACGAGCTGGTATCGACGGCTCGGCCTGGCCCACACCCTCTCGGTCCTGGTTACCCTATGGGGTCTGGTGCTGGCCGCTCGGGAGATCCTGCCTCGGGTGGGTTACGCCAAGGTGGCGTTGCGCTGGTTGTGTCCGTGACTGCAATGGGCTATGGGAATTCGGCTATGAGCTATGGGCTATGAGCTGAGTTATGAGTTATGAGCTATGAACTATGGGGTAGAGGCTAACGACTAACGGCCAACGGCTATCTCACATCAAGCCTTCATGTCGAAGAATTTTCGCAACCACATCGCCGGTCGGTGGGTGGCACCGTCCACTCGCCGCTACTTCGAGAACCACAATCCGGCCGATACCACCGACTGCATCGGCCGATTCCCCGACTCCGGCCCGAAGGACGTCGAGGCCGCGGTGCGATCCGCCAGCCGGGCCTTCGAGCAGTGGCGGCGAGTTCCCGCTCCGGCTCGGGGGGACCTGCTCCGGAGACTGGGCGACCTCCTCGCGCAGAATAAGGAGGCACTGGCCCAGGCGATGACGCGGGAGATGGGCAAGGTCCTCGCGGAGACGCGGGGGGATGTCCAGGAAGGGATCGACACCGCGTACTACGCGGCGAGCGAGACCCGGCGCCTCTTCGGGCACACGGTCCCTTCGGAGCTCCGCGACAAATGGGCGATGAGCTATCGCCGGCCGATCGGGGTCGCGGGGCTCATCACTCCGTTCAACTTTCCGCTCGCTATTCCGACCTGGAAAATGTTTCCCGCCCTGGCCTGCGGGAACACCGTCGTGCTCAAGCCGTCGGAAGATGTTCCCCACACCTCGCACCGCCTTATGGAGCTCATTCTAGAGGCCGGTTTCCCACCGGAGGTCGTGCAACTGGTTCAGGGACGGGGGGAAGTTGCCGGGAAAGCGCTGGTCGAGCATCCGGCGGTACCGGTCATCTCCTTCACCGGCTCCACGGCGACCGGCGCACTAATCGGGGCCACCTGCGGCCGGATGCACAAGCGGCTTTCGCTCGAAATGGGCGGGAAGAACGCCAGCATCGTGATGGACGACGCCGACCTCGAGCTGGCCCTCGACGGCGTGCTTTGGGGCGGGTTCGGTACCACCGGCCAGCGCTGCACCGCCACCAGCCGGCTGATCCTGCACCGGAAGATCCACGATCGCTTCCTCCGGCGATTGGTCGAGGCCACCTCCGCCCTCCGCCTGGGTGACGGGCGGGCACCCCAGACCCAGGTGGGTCCACTGATCCACGAGGCCGCACGGCAAAAGGTGGAGGAGTACGTGGAGATCGGCCGGCAGGAGGGGGCGGAGCTGATCGCGGGCGGCGGGCGGCCGGGCGGAGCGCGACTGGCGCGAGGCTGGTTCTATCAGCCGACGATCTTCGCTGGCGTCAAACCGGGAAGCCGTCTCGAGCAGGAGGAGATCTTCGGACCGGTCCTGAGCGTCATCCGGGTGGGCTCGCTCGGGGAGGCGATCAAGGTCAACAACGGCGTGCGCTACGGGCTCTCGAGTTCGTTGTATACCAGCAACGTCGATTCCGCGTTCCGCGCCCTCCAGGATCTCGACAACGGAATTACTTACGTGAATGCGCCCACCATCGGCGCGGAGGCCCATCTCCCCTTCGGCGGCGTCAAGCAGACCGGCAATGGTCACCGCGAGGGTGGGTGGGAGGTGTACCAATTCTACTCCGAGACGAAGGTCTGCTACGTGGACTATTCCGGGACGCTGCAGCGAGCGCAGATCGACAACTACGGTGAGCGGTAAGCAGTGAACGGGAGGTAGCAGAGGACAGCGGTTGTGATGAGGGAAGCGTGGTGGTGCGAGGGGGAGTGGCCCGCTTACTGCTCACCGCTAACGCTTTTCGGGTCGCGCCCACGGTTGCGCAGGGGCAGGTCACTGGGTAAGGTTCTTAACATCACCTCACCATCGCTGGAACGGTCGGCATCAGCCGGTCGGCCGCTTACCCGCCTAGAGGTTCAATCGCATGCGTCCTATGCATGTCGGCGCCGGCAAGCGCGGTCCCTCATTTGATGAAGGCTCGCTGGATCAATACCTCCGCGAAATCAGCAAGTATCCCCTCATTCCGCAGGAGGAGGAAGTCTCTCTCGCCAAGCGGATTCGCGTCGGTGACGAGGGGGCGCTCGACAAGCTGGTCCGCAGCAATCTCCGCTTCGTGGTTTCCGTCGCCCAGAAGTACCAGAATCAGGGCGTTTCCCTCGCGGACCTGATCAACGAAGGCAATCTCGGTCTCATTCGCGCCGCCCACAAGTTCGACGAAACCAAGGGGATCAAATTCATCTCCTATGCGGTCTGGTGGATCCGCCAGGCCATCCTGCAGGCGCTGGCCGAGCAGAGCCGCATTGTTCGGGTCCCGCTCAATCGCGCCGGCACCCTGCACCGGATCGGCAAGCGCTCCTCCGCGCTGCTGCAGGAGCTGGGGCGGGAACCGACTCCGTCAGAAATTGCGGAAGGGATGGACATCACCATGGAGGAGGTCCAGAAGACCCTCTCCATTTCGCAGAATCACCTCTCCCTCGATGCCCCGCTCACGCCCGGGGAGGACAACAAACTCCTCGACTACCTCCCGGACACCCAGAACCCCGGGCCCGACTCCGAGACCTTCGAGCACGCCCTCACCGAGTCCATCGAGGAAGTGCTCTCGACCCTGAAGGAGCGGGAATCCAAGATCCTGCGACTCTACTTCGGACTGGACGGCCCCGAGCCGATGACGCTGGAGGAGATCGGCAGCCTCCTCGGCATCACTCGCGAGCGGGTCCGACAGATCAAGGAAAAGGCA
>JBGPJS010000090.1:0-11050 GCA_041485505.1 Gemmatimonadota bacterium
CACCGCAGGTCCTCAATTTCGGCTCGAATCTCGGCCAGGAGGCGCTGCTTTTCGGGCCAGGGGAGGAAGGCACCAGCGAAACCATACAGGAGCATTGTTTCGATGTCCGAACGGGTGAACCCGAGCGTGGTGTGCGCCAACCAGTATTCATCAGTGAGCGTGACTCCGCTCATCAGCCAGTTGTCGGTGCAGAGTGTCACGACCAGGCCGGCGTCGAAGTATCCCCTGACCGGGTGGGCCTCCGCCCGCTCCACCACGCGAGTCTGCAGGTTGCTGGTGATGTTGATCTCGATCAGGGTGCGCCGGTCGCGGAGATAGTCCTGGAGGTCGGGGTCTTCATGGAGTCGAGTGCCATGGCCGATCCGGTCGGCCCGACAGTCGTGCACTGCCTGCGCGATGGACTCGGGCCCCGCGGCCTCGCCGGCGTGGATCGTGATACCCAGGCCTGCCCGCGCCACCAGATCGAACGCCTCGCGATGGGCCGCCGCCGGCCGGCCGGCCTCACCGCCGGCCAGATCCAACCCCACGACCCCGCGCTGCCGGAACGCCGCCGTGCAGCGGGCGATCTCGAGCGAGACTTCGGGGTCGAGGTTCCGGAGGGCGCAGTTGATGACGCCGGTTCGGACCCCAAAATCCCTCGCGCCACGGGCGAATCCCCGCAGTTCGGCCTCGAGAACCTGGTCAAGAGTGAGCCCACCCTGCCGGCTGAGCGCGGGGCAGAAACGCACCTCGAGGTATCGTACCCGATCAGCGGCGGCGTCCTCCACCATCTCATATGCCACCCGCTCGATGGCTTCCGGCGTCTGCATCACCGCGACCGTAATCGCGAAGCGTTTGAGATATTCCTCGAGGTCTCGGGCGTCGCTAACCAGCATGTACCGCCGGAGGTTCTCGACATCGGTCGAGGGGAGGGAAACTCCGGCTTGGCGGGCAAGGTCGATCAGGGTCTCAGGCCGGAGCGATCCGTCGAGGTGTACGTGGAGCTCCGCCTTGGGCAGCCGGCGGAGCAGCTCACGCGTCAACATCGTTGGGGGGCTCCGCCGCCCCGGGCCGGTCGGTCAGCGCTACACGAAGGATCGCGCCGCCGGCCAGAAGGGCGTCGTGGGCGACAGGAATTCCCCGGCCATCGGTGATCCGGGCGGTCTGGGTATCCAGTCGGGCCTGGAGGGCGGGGTCGAAGGCGAGGACCGCGGAGTGCGCGTTGGTGCCCGGCGGCACCTCAAGCGCGCGCTCGTTGACAAACACCCGGAGCATCCGGGGCGGCCCCATCACTTCACGGGGACGACCCGAGGGTCTGCAGGCGGGGCCACCGGCTGGGGCAGGCGGGCAAGGTAGGTGAACAGCGCGTCGAGACTGGTGGTCGCACGGGAGTCCACCTGCCAACGCTCCAGCATTCCGCTTCGGGCACAACCGGTTGGGGCGGCGCAGTCAGACGGGCCCAGAATGAACGCCCGCCCCGAGATCAGCCGCTCGCTGATCGCCAGAGTGTACACGGCGCGGCGATCGAGCTTGCGACCGTTCGGTAACCGGATCTCCTTCAGCCGGTGATACTCTGGCCCGCCGGACTTGAAGGTCACCCGACCGCCGGAGAGATAGCAGCAAGGCGCTTCGCCCTCGACCAGATGCTCCATTACCCAACGAAGATCCTCCCCGCTCAGGGTGATCCGCAGCAGGCGCCGCGGGGTGGGCTGGAGGGCCTTGACCATGGCGTTGGTGACCGGGCCCGCGCCGAGGTCTTCTACCAATTCGTCCTGATGAACAATGGCAAAGTCCGCCCGCAAGGCATTGCGATAGGCGTCCGCCGCCAGCGCGCCAAGGCCCAGCCCCCCCTGGTCCCGCATCAGGGGGAGCCGCAGGGTGGCCACCACCGCATTGGCGGTCGAGTCGGCCCGCCGCCGTTCCCGGTCAAGCGAGTCGAGCCGGGCGGAGTCCGGCCGGGCGGGGTGGAGCGCCACGGGCACGCTGTCGGGACGGGACGCCGGCACATCCCGCACGAAGAGCGCCCGCGCGGCCCGCGCGGCCTCCGCCGGGACGATGCGCCAAAGGGTGTCAGGGTACATGTCAGGGCGCATGACCCGACGTGCCCGGACCTCGGCGATGAGGAGATCGCGGATATTTTCCCGCCGGTCGTACACGACCCGCGCCCCCTTGAGCATCGCGAAGTTGCCCCCGCCGGCCTGCCGGTAACTGTCGAGGGCAAGCGTAAAGGAGTCGGTGGGCTCGACCGGGCGCCCGCGCACGCTCAGCTCCCGGATGCGGTCGCCGGCGGGACGGCTCAGGTCGATCTGGTAACGGGCTCCGCCCACGATGTCGTAGTTGAACGGGGGCACCAGGGCATTGACGGCGATGCGGCCAGTCGAGTCGGCGTAGAAGTACCGCGCGCTCTGTTCGAGGTAGGCCTTGAGCCGCTCCCCGCTGATCCGGATGGCCCGGAGGGTATTGTCGAAGGGATACAGCGCGACGATGTGCCCGATGGTGACCTCGCCGTCGTCGAACCCGCCCCGCAGATCGAAGACCGTGGTCGCCGAAAGATCGGCGTGGGCGCGCCGCCGCTGGACGTCGTTGATAAACTGAATGATGGGCGTGTCCTCGACCCGGGACGTGGCCGCCTTCATGCGGCCGACCGCATCGCCCAGCGGCTGCGCCATCCAGGTCAGCACGGTGTTGTGCTCGTCGGAGAGCCGGCGGAGTATTCGGACGGCGGCGGGGACGTGGGCGAGGGACACCAACTCACCGCGGATGCGCACCGGCCGCCAGCCTTCACCCTGGTGCTCCAGGTCCACGTGCACCACCGAGATGCTCTGAGCAAAGGGAGCCGGCTGAACGAAGTGTACGCCGTTGATCACCGAGTCGGCCATCTCACGATGGGAATGCCCTACCACCACGATGTCCGGCCGGATCGGCTCGCCAGTCAGCCGGGCCGCCACATTTTCGGCGCCAACCCCCGTGGTGTCGTAGGAGGAGGGGCCATCCATGCCGCTGTGAATCAGCACCACGAGGAGATCGGCATCCTGCCGCATTTCCCGCAGCACCGCGCCGGCACTCGATTCAATGCGGGCAACCCGCATTCGACCCGCCAGCTTGTCGCCATCCCAGACCATGACGCCAGGGGTGGTAAAACCCCCGATGCCGATCCGGACACCGTGCCGAAGCACCACGGTATAAGCATGCAGGGCGAGAGTATCCCGCGGGGGGACCCGGAGGTTGCCGCTGACGTAAGGGAAGTGGGCCGCGGCCAGCGCCCGGTCCATGAAAGCCAGGCCGAAGTTGAACTCGTGGTTGCCCGGGGTCGCGGCGTCGTAGCCCACCGCGTTCATGGCATCCAGAACGGGATGCGGGTCCCGGGGCGCCACCGACGAGTAGTAGGTCGCGAACGGATCGCCCTGGATCAGGTCCCCCGCATCCACCAGCACCACCTCATCCGGATAGCGGTTGCGGAGCGAGTCCACCACGGTCGCGACCCGGGCCAGGCCGCCGGGGAAGGGCTGGTTGCGGAGGTAGTCCCAATCCACCACATGGCCGTGAATATCGGTGGTGGCGACGAGAATGACGTGCGCGGTGTCGGGTGCCTGAAGTGCGAGAGCCGCCGCGAGGACGAAGGGGGCGAGCATGGGAGAAATATCCGTGGGGACGGGAGGTTCGCGCAATGAGGAAGCGGTAAGCGGTGAGCGGTAAGCAGTGAGCGGGCCCGCCGCCCATCTCCCGTCGATGGCCGCGCCCCCAAACGGGCCGGCGGGTGTGGACCGCTTACCGCTCACCGCTTACTGCTCACCCGGGTGGGGCGGCAGGGTCATTGGGGAACCGGACCCTTGCGCCGGGGCGGTGGGGGATGTATTCGTTTTCGCGCATATGAAACCTGGGCCCACCACCGCCGATCTCCTTCTGGCCGTCGCCGAGCCGACCCGGCTCCGGATCCTCAACTGCCTCGCGGCGGCGCCGCTCTTCGTTTCCGATCTGCAGGAGATTCTCGACCTGCCCCAGCCGACGGTCTCTCGGCACCTGCGGATCCTGCGGAGCGCCGAGGTGGTGCGCGACACCCCCATCGCGCAGTTCGTCCTCTACCGGCTCCGGCGCGGCACCGATCCGCGGGGAAAGCTGCTCTCCGCCATCCTCGACGCGCTGCAGCACGACGAGAGCTACCGCCGGCAGCGCTACCAGGCGGTGGATCGGAGCCGGAGCCATACCAGACTTCGAGTGGGAGCGGACGGCAATGACGGTGAGCGGTAAGCAGTGAGCGGGCCCCGCCGCCCATCCCCGGTTGATGGCCGCCCCCCAAACCAGGTGGGATGGGGTGGACCGCTTTCTGCTCGCCGCTTCCCGCTCACCGCTTACCCCTGAGGAGGCGATGACGCAACGCATTCTGGTGGTGGACGACGAGCCTGACATCACCGCCCTGGTGGCCTACCACCTGGCCAAGGCGGGGTACCGGGTATCCACCGCCGCCAACGGCCCCGACGCGCTCAAGGCCGCCCGGGAGGAGCGGCCCGACGTGGTGATTCTCGACGTCATGCTACCCGGCGTCTCGGGCTACGACGTCCTGGCCGAAATGCGGCGGCTGGATGAGACCAAGGATGTCGGCGTCATCATGCTTACGGCTCGCCGCGAGGAGGCGGACCGGATCCGAGGCCTGTCGTTGGGGGCGGATGACTACCTCACCAAGCCATTCTCACCGGCGGAGCTCTCTCTCCGGGTCAGCGCGCTGCTGCGGCGTCTGGGCGCACCGCCGGTCAGCGCCGGCTCCACCCTCACGGCGGGCCCGGTCTCGATCGACCACTCGGCCCACCGCGCCAGCGTCAACGGCCGGGAACTCGAACTCACCGCCACCGAATACAAGCTGCTCCTCACCTTGGTGGAGCGGCGAGGACGGGTGCAGAGCCGGCCCCAGCTGCTGGAGACCGTGTGGGAGGCGCAGCCCGACATTCAGACCCGCACCGTGGACATGCACGTCCAGCGGCTGCGGTCCAAGCTGGGCGAAGCCGGTGACCTGATCGAGACGGTGCGCGGCTTCGGCTACCGGTTCAAAGGAAGTGAGAAAGGGGGCAAGGGCCGGTGAAGTTCGCCCGCCGCCTGGTCCTGGGGACCGTGCTGGTGCTGGTGGTGGCGGTCGCTGTCCTGGTGTGGGCCTCGGAAGTCTCACTGCGGAAAGATCTCGAGATCGACTTCACCCGCGAGCTGGAACGTGAGGCGATGCTGGTGCGGGAAGCGCTCCCGGCCGATTCCGCAGCGTGGCAGCCGACCGTGCGACACCTCTCAGGGGAGAGCGGGCATCGGATCACCCTGGTGGACCGCACCGGCCGGGTGCGCGGCGAGAGTGATCCGGCGGGGGATTCACTCTCCCGCATCGAGAATCATCTCAGCCGGCCTGAGGTGCAGCAGGCGCTGGCCGGTGCCACGGGGTACAATCGGAGGGTAAGCGCCACGATTGGCAAGGCGCTGATGTACGTGGCCGTGCCGGGCGGACCCGGGGTGGTCCGGGTCGCGGCGACGTTGGAGCAGGTCGACACCATCGTTCACCGGGCCCAGCGCTCCGTGCTCTGGGCCGCGGTGCTCGCGCTGATTCTGGGGACCGGTCTCGCGGTGGTTGCGGGCCGGTCGGTTGCGCGTCCGCTCACGGAGATCACCACCGCGGCCCGTGCCATTTCCAACGGCTCTCCACCCCATTTCCCCCATTCCGGCATCCCGGACATCGATTCGCTGGTGCGCGCGTTGCGCGAGATGCATACCCAACTGGGCGATCGCTTCGAGGAACTGCGGCGGGAGCGGGCCGAAAGCGCGGCCTTGGTCGAGTCCATGGTGGAGGGGGTGATCGCGGCCGATGGCCGGGGTCGGATCGTCAACGCGAACGGTGCCGCCCGACGCCTGCTGGGCTATGAACCCGATGACACTCTCCCCGATCTGCCTCAACTCTTCCGCGCCAAGGCCCCCCGAGAGGTGGTGGCCTCGGTTTTGGGCGGAACTTCGGTACTGGGGCGCGAGCTGGAACTGGATGACGGCGTCGTCCTGGTGAGCGCTCGACCACTACCGGCCGGCGGAGCGGTGCTGGTCATTCACGACATCACTGAACTGCGACGATTGGAGACGGTGCGGCGGGACTTCGTGGCCAACGTCTCGCACGAGCTCAAGACCCCGCTCACCTCGATTTCAGGTTACGCCGAGACCCTGCTCGGCGAGTGGCCGGATCCCGTGACGGCGCGAAGGTTCCTCGGCGTCATCCAAGGCAACGCGAAACGGATGCAACGACTAGTGGATGACCTGCTCGATCTCTCCCGGATCGAGTCGGGAGGCTGGCACCCCGAACCGGAGCGCCTCGACCTCGCCGCCCTGGCGCGGGAAAGCTGGGCGCCGTTCGCGGAGCGGGCCACGGCACGCCAGGTGGGGTTTGATCTGGAGATCGCCCCCGACGGCGCCAGCCTCGAGGCCGATCCCGATGCGATCCGGCAGATCCTCACCAACCTGATGGATAACGCGCTCCGCTACACCCCAATGGGCGGGCTCATTACGGTCGCGAGCCGGCGGGAAGACGGCGAGGTGGTCCTGAGTGTGCGGGACACCGGGAGCGGGATTCCCAACGAACATCTGCCGCGGGTCTTCGAGCGCTTCTACCGCGCGGACCCTTCCCGATCCCGCGAAGAGGGCGGAACCGGCCTCGGCCTGGCCATCGTGAAGCACCTGGTCGAAGCCCACGACGGGCGGGTGGCGGCGGAGAGCGAAGTGGGCAGAGGAACCACGATGCGCTGCTGGTTTCCCGCCCCTGATACGGTGTCGTGACCAGGACTTCCCACCTCCGTTACTGGCTTTCCCCAATTTCCGGGGGAAGTTACCGGAGGTGGATCGGTGCGACTGCTGAACGAAGTCGGTGCCATTGACCGGGCCCTGCTCGTGGCCCTGGCCGGCCGCCGAGTGCCTCGGCTGCTCGATCGATTCTTCCGATCCGTCACCCACCTGGGCGGAGTGACGGCGACGGTGGGGCTGGCCCTGCTGTTTCTGGCCGACCCTTCCTCTCGCCCGCTCGGCTTCACGTTTTCGCTGGCCCACCTGCTCTCGCACGCACTAGCCCAGGTCCTCAAGCGGACCGTGACTCGCGACCGGCCGGAAACCCACCATGACACTCCGGCGTCGCTGATCACCCCGCCGGATGCGTTCTCGTTCCCATCCGGCCACGCCTGCGCTTCAATGACCACCGCGCTGGTCCTGACCCTGACCATTTCCTCCTCCCTGGGCATCGCCCTGGTTCTCGTGGCGCTGGCGGTTGGCTTCTCCCGGATCTATCTGCGGGTACACTACGCGACCGACGTGCTGGTCGGACAGCTCCTGGGTGCAGCGTCCGCCCTGGCGGCGGTCGGGCTGTTGCCTGCCTGA
This sequence comes from Gemmatimonadota bacterium, assembly GCA_041485505.1. Taxonomy (GTDB): domain Bacteria; phylum Gemmatimonadota; class Gemmatimonadetes; order Gemmatimonadales; family GWC2-71-9; genus JBDUEA01. The sequence continues at coordinate 7,360 of JBGPJS010000090.1, forward strand.
AGACCGTCAGTCTGGGAAACCCATTGGCGCCGGCACCCACCGACCTCTTCCGCCAAGTCACCGACTCGCCTAACGATTGCCCGTGCGGGTGACGCTTTCCCTGTGTCTGCTGGGGCTGCTCGTCGATTTCCCCGTCCTCGCACAGGCACCCGGCGATACTGGGTTCACCCGGGCCCTCGCCTATATCGAGGCCGCGGCCGACGAGCACCGCCGGGAGGAGGGCACCCCGGGCATCGTCGTCGCTGTCGTGACCAGGGACTCCCTCCTCGGCGTCCGGGCAGTTGGGGTGGCGGACTTGACGACCAAGGTCCCCCTCCGACCCGATGGCCGTTTCCTCGCGGGTTCCATCTCGAAGTCGTTCACCGCGGTTGCCTTGCTGCAGTTGCAGGAGGAAGGACTGGTCGAGGTCCACAATCCGATTCAGAACTACCTTCCCTGGTTCCGGATGCCGGCGCCGCATGGGCCGATTACGCTCGATGCCCTGCTGACCCACACCGCCGGTCTCCCTCGGGATCGCAGCGACATCCCCTCATCACCCTACACGGCTCTCGCGCTCCGGGAGCGCTCGCCCGGTGTCGCGCCGGGCCAGCGTTTCGCCTATTCCAACATTGGGTATCAGCTCCTGAGCTTGCTGATCGAGGAGGTGGAAGGACTCCCGTTCACCGAGAGCATCCGCAACCGGGTGATCCGACCACTCGGGCTCACGGGGACCGAACCCGCGGTGACCCAGGGCGGGCAGCTCACCGCCGTTACCGGGTATCAGTACCTCTGGGACGATCGGCCACCGATCCCGAGCGAGCCGTTGGTGCCGGTGACATGGAGTGAGTACAGCGCGGGCGATGCCAACATCGTGACCACCGCACCAGACCTCGCGGTGTTCCTCCGCACGCTGCTCAACCAGGGTGTGGGACCGTCCGGCCGATTGCTGCTGCCCAAGAGCTTTGCCCGAATGGTGCAGCGCACCGTGCGCGCTCCGGAGCTGGGGTCGGACATGTTCTATGGATACGGCCTGGTCCTCGGTTCCCTTGAAGGCGACCCCGTACTCTGGCACAGCGGTGGGATGCCGGGATACCGCTCCATGATGCTGGGGGACATGGACGAGGGTGTCGGCGTGGTGGTGCTGATGAACGGGCCGGGAAACCCCAGGCGCCTCGCGGAGTATGCGCTCCGGGTCCTGATCGCGGTGCGCCAAAAGGGCCGGCTTCCACCGGTCCAGGTGGCCCTGCCGCCGACTGAGGTGCCCGACGCCGAGAGCTATGTCGGCAGCTTCACGGACAGTGCCGGCCACCACCTCGCGCTGGAACGGGACGGCGATCGGCTCTTCCTCCGCGCGGAGGGCGAACGGGTTCCGCTCCTCCGGGCCGAGCCGGGCCAGTTCATTGCCGAGGATTCCACCTGGCGTCTGTTTCCCCTGCAGGTCGTTCGGGAGCGGGGCCGAGCGACCGAGGTCATGCATGGCGGACGCTGGTTCGTGAGCGAGGACTACCACGGGCCCCGCCAGTTCCCATTTCCCCTTGCCTGGCGCGGCTTTGTCGGACACTATCGGGCCCAGGTCCCATACTTCAGCAACTACCGGGTCGTGCTGCGGAAAGGGGAGCTGCTGCTGATTTCGCCGGAGGGTATTGAAGAGCCGCTGGTCGAACGGGGTGGATCGGAGTTTGACGTCGGGCGAGTCGATCCGGCCATCGAGCGGGTCCGGTTTGCCGACGTGGTGAGCGGCCGGGCTCTGCGAATGAACTTGTCAGGCACCGACTACTACCGGACGACGACGCCCTGAGCCTCCCGATCCGTGGCCTTCTTCGTCCGTGGGTCGCGACCGGGAACCGCCTGCGCTATCGCCGTCTCCGACCCTCCGCGCAGGGAAGCGTAGACGCCCTCAAGCTCGTCCAGCTCCCTCGACCAGTCCCACCCCACCGCGAAGGCCCGGGCCGCCTGCGACATGGCGTTGCGAAGGGTGGGGGACTCGGCCAGCTCGACAATCCTCCGCGCGAATGCGGCCGAGTCACCGGCCGGAAGCATGAAGCCGGTGATCCCGTCCCGGACACTGTTGCGCACTCCTCCTCGATCGGAAGCAACCACCGGGAGGCCTGAGGCCATCGCCTCCAGCGCCACCAGCCCACAGGTCTCCGTCGGCGAAGGGAAGACGAACAGATCGGCATCGGCGTACAGGTCGGCCAGGGCTCCGCGGCCGAGAAAGCCGAGATGCCGGGCAAAGGAAAGGTCGCCGCGGATCCGTCGAGCCTCGGGACCATCGCCCGCGACGACGAAGACCGCCCGCTCCCCCAGCAACTGGTGCGCGTCGCGCCAGGCCCCGATAAGTGTGTTGAGGTCCTTCTCGACCGCGAGACGCCCCACATGCAGGACAATCACCTTCTCTTCACCCCCCATCATGGCGCGGCGGGTCTCGCTGCGGCGCGCCGGAGTAAACCACCGCGAATCCACCCCGCGGCCCCACACCACGGGATGGGGTACGCCCAGGCTCTGCAGATCGTCACGGCTGGTCTCGCTCGGCGTCTGGGTGATGACGGCCCGGCCATGGAACCGCGCGATGTAGCGCCGAGTTGGCGCCTCAGCCCAGCGACCAAGGTAGCTGGCCGCATAGCGCGGGAAGTCGGTATGGAAGGAGGTCACCAGTGGCCGTTCGCTGCGCAGGGCGTAGCGGCGGCCGTAGTAGCCGAGCGGTCCCTCGGTCACGACGTGAACGACCTGGGGGTCAAAGGCGTCGAGAGTCCGCGCCAGACCCCTGCCCCAGGGCCAGGATAGTCGTACCGCGGGATAGCCCGGGCAGGGAATCGAGGGAACCCGGAGAATTCCGGGCTCGTCGGGAGCCGCCTCCGGATAGGCCGGGGCCACGATTTGGACCCGATGGCCGCGCTCCAGCATGCTGCGGCGAATGGTCGAGAGAACCGTGGTGACCCCGTTGATCTCGGGGAGGAAGGTGTCCGTCAGGTAGGAGATCCGCATCTGGGGAGTCTGGGCATCCCGCGTCGCGGACGAGGCACAACCGCGTCACGATTGCGCCACGACCGTTCGGCATTCGTTGCCGGACCCAGACCGCCGCTTCACCTGATGGTGACCGAAGCGGGCGATCATGAAGCCATGACATACAGCAACGTCGTCCTCGTCGTAATCGACGGTCTCCGGCCCGATGCGATCTCTCCCGAGGTGATGCCGGGCTTGCATCAGCTGGGCCACCATTTCTGGCGGGCTCGATCGGCCGTCACCATCCGACCCAGCATCACCGTGGCGGCGCTGACTTCGCTGGCTACCGGCGTCGGGCCCGACACTCACACCTTGATTCGGCCCGGCCTCGGTTCGCTTCCGGCGCTCCGCAATATCCGCCCGCTGCCGAGGGAACTCCAACGGATGGGCATCGAGACCACCGTGGTCATGGGGGAACTGTCGGGATCTGGCCGCCTGATCGCCAGCACCCTGCTCCGACTCGCGGGCATCCAGCGCCTGGTCGCCCCGCCCGGAAGGGCCTCACGGGTAGTGGCCGAGGCGCTGGGAGAGCTGGATCCCGGACTCCGTCGATTCACCATCGTGTATCTCGATGGGGCCGACCGGGCGGGACACCGTTCCGGCTGGATGAGCCCCAGCTACCTCGAGGCGGCCTGGGAGATCGATCTGGCACTGGCGCCGCTGTTCTCGGCTGCCTTGGAGGAATCCTCGCTGCTGCTCGTCACCGCGG
>JBGPJS010000091.1:0-11025 GCA_041485505.1 Gemmatimonadota bacterium
AATTCGGCGCTCGGTCGCGGGCTGTAATGCGGAGCCACCCGAAGGTCCGCCGTGCGCTTCCCCAGCTGGTCGGCGTGCTGGGCCAACTCCCAGATATGGCGTCCGAAGAGGACCTTGACCTCGAGTTCCGGGGTGGTCGGCACCCAGCGGGCCAGCACTTCCATCAGATAGACCGAGATGAAGCGGAAGGTCCCGATCGTGTCGGCCTTGGCCCGGATCGTCAAAGACATCAACATCCCTCCAGAGTCGTTTCGATGAGATCGAGTGTTGCTTCCGGCGGGCCCAATTCCAGCAGGAAGCAGCGGATCGCCCCCAGCAGTGAGAGCAGGCGCATGGCGCGAACCGGGGCGGGCACGCCCCAGAGCGTGCTCCCGAGCGGGGTCAGTTGGCGTAGGTTTTCCCGCCCGGCCGTGGACAGCGACGCCCGCGGAGCCTTACCGATCCCAGCGAGAAAGAATATTGTGCGAAGAGGTGCGGGCCCGGGAGTGCTGCCCGGGAACAGGCGCCCCACCTCGGCTCTCCGCCGTACCGTACCGTCCGGGAAGAGTTCGGTCTCCCCCCCGGCTGCCTCGAGGGCGAGGGCGGCCGCCGCGGAGGCCGGCCCCTCCCGTACCGACACCGAGCGACGGAATGGGACCAGGGTCAGGTCCCCTATTCGCACGGCAGCGATCTCTTCTCCGAAGACGGCATGTCCGCGGGCGCCCAGGCCCAACGCCAGAGTGGTCTTCCCGGCCCCCTTCGGGCCAATCAAGAGGGCTCCCCGACCAGCCACGGCCACTGACGCCGCATGGAAAAAGAGCTGGTCGCGCTGAAGCCGGATGATGCGATTGACGGCAAGATTTCCTGCCAACGATTGCCAGGCTGCGGCGCGGTCGACCAGCAGCCACGGGTCCTGGACGGCCACCGGCGCGAATCCCTCGGCCCCGCCCAGAAGTCGCCAACCCGGTGCCGGAGCCGGGAGTTCCCGCACGCCCCGGTCCGGAAAGAGGGCAGTGGCAAACGCAACGGTATCCAGTGGCTCTGGGTCACGGTAATGGACGGAGGCGACCAATGGGTCGGTCCTGCACCGGACGGAGCAGACTACGCGGGGACTATCGGGGTCGGGTTTGGAGACCTGACATTCACCGAACAGCACACCGAAGCGCTCCTGGAGCGGCGCGTCGTCGGAGTCGATCCCCAAGTGACCATTGCCAAGTCGATACCAGGTCAATCGGTCGCTGGGTGCTGCAGTCGGGTCCGGTGTGGCGGCGGAGGCAAGCGCCGTGCGCCACCACCCCGGGTCCCGCGATGTGCTAAGCCTGATGGGTCCCGCCGCTTACATCGACCACCAAGACGACCCAGCGCTGGTGATCTGGAAAGCCTGAAGGACGTCCTTCTCATCCATGACGGTGATCTTCGGCGTCTCGTAAATCGGAGAAGGGGCCTTGGCGTCCGGGGAACGGGTTGACTGCTCATTCATGGCACGAGTCTCCGTCTGGGTAAAGGAGGAGTTCAGGACTCCGCGACGACGAATGTCAGCTCACTGAACTGCTGAAGCGCGTCCGTCACATCTTTCCGGGCACGCGCCTCATCGACGCCGCTGAACTGGGCCACCAGATCAGCGGAAAGGTGCTCCACGGTGGCCGGCTGCTGCAGCCGCTCCCACAGGAAAGCCGCGGTGCCGTTCAGCAGGCAGAACTTGTTGCTCCCCGGGTGGAAGAGGATGGTCTCGTCCTGGAGCGGTGCTGCTTCCACGCTGGGATTGCGGCAATAGAGGACGCTCACACGAGGCTCCGGTGGGAGTAACCCCTGTCACGTAAATGCCAAGCCATCCCCCTGTCAAGCGGGGACATGGAGCCCAGCCGGGGGCCCCAACTGGTCGGCGGGCATTTCCGGCGGTATCCTTCCCGCCCACAGAGCCTATGTCGACCATCTCCCCCCATGAAGAAGGCCTCGCCTGGATCGACCAGTTGACTGACGAGCAGTGCATGGAGGTGTTCTGGCTGTATGTCGACCCGCCGGAGCCTTTCCTTCAGCGTTACCCGCCCGCCCTGCTGGGCCAGGCGCTTCGCTACGCTCTCCGCGCAGTGGCCGAGCAGACTCCCGCCCGCTCCACCCTGTAACCGCCCGGTTCAGGATGTGCGGAATCGCCGGGCTAGTCACCACGCGGGACGATCCGGATGCGCTCGACGACCTCCGCAAGGCGCTGGCCCGAATGACCCACCGGGGGCCCGACGACGAGGGCACCCTCACCTTTCCCCATCCCCCGCGATCGGGCCCGCTGGTGGCGCTGGGCAATCGCCGCCTCCGTATCATCGACCTCTCCGAGGCCGGCCATCAGCCGATGAGCTCCGCCGACGGCCGGTTCTCCCTGGTCTTCAACGGGGAGATCTACAACTATCGTGAGCTCAAAGCCGAGCTGCTGCGGGAAGGTCACCGGTTCCAGTCCCAGTCGGACACTGAGGTCCTGTTGCACGCGTTCGTGGCCTGGGGACAGGGCGCGCTGGCTCGTCTCGAGGGGATGTTTGCGATCGCCCTCCTCGACCGTCTGGAGCGGCGTCTCCTTCTGGTCCGCGACGAATTCGGGATCAAGCCGCTCTTCTACGCCCAAACGTCCGAGCGTCTGGTTTTCGCTTCCGAGATCGGCGCCTTGCTCGAATTCCGGGGCATCAGCCGTCGCGCGCACCCGGGGCGAGTGTTCGACTACCTGAATGGCGGCAATTCCGATCACGGGGCTGATACCCTCCTGGCCGGTGTGCAGCAGGTCCCTCCGGCGCACCTCATCAACATCTCCCTCGACCACCCCGGCCCGGCCGAACCGGAGCGCTACTGGGCTCCTGATGTCGGCGAGCGCCGGGAGCTGTCGTTCCAGGCCGCGGCGGACGAGCTCCGGTCTCTCTTCCTGGATAGCGTGCGCCTGCATCTTCGCAGCGATGTTCCGGTCGGCTTCGCGCTCTCCGGCGGGCTCGATTCCTCGGCGGTGCTCCTCGCCGCCCGGCGGGTCCTGGGCCTCGACGCCGAGCTCCACACTTTCAGCTTCGTGCCGGAGGATCCCTCGATCAGCGAGGAGCAGTATCAAACCGTCGCCGCGTCGTCGGCGGGCGCCGTTTCCCACCAGCTTCGTTTCGACCCGGCCGACCTCGCCCGGGACTTCGAACATCTGGTCGATATCCAGGGGGGCCCGTTCGCGAGCCCGACCATCTATGCCCAGCATCGGATCTTCTCGCTCGCCCGCGAGAGCGGGATCCGAGTCATGCTGGGTGGTCAGGGTGCCGATGAGCTCTTTGCCGGGTATCGGCGCTACGTGCCCGCACGGATCGCCTCGCTGGTGAAGCAGGGCTCCTGGTTGGAGGCGCTCAGGTTCTTCCGGGCCGCCGGGGCTTCTCCGGGTGTCGATCGCCGAGCGCTGGCCCTCGCCTCGATCGGATACGCACTACCCCATAAGCTCCATGCCGCCGTGCGCCGGCGCCGGCGCCGCGTCAATCGCCTGGACTGGATCAGCCAGGAGTGGTTCGCTGGAATGGGCTTCGCCCCCGAAGCTCCCTGGCGCCCGCGCGGTCGGGAAGCCATGAAGGACCTCCTGGTTCACACCATCGAACAGGCTCACCTGCAGGCCCTGATGCGGTACGAGGACCGGAATGCCATGGCGTTCTCGATTGAGAACCGGGTTCCCTTCCTGACACCGCGTCTGGCCCGCTTCGCCCTGTCACTGCCGGAACGGTTTCTGATCTCTCCGGAAGGGGAGCACAAGGCGGTCCTGCGCCGCGCGATGAGCGGCCTCGTGCCTGAGGAGATCCTGACCCGCCGTGACAAGGTCGGGTTCGCGGTGCCGGTCGTGGCTTGGCTCGGGGACCTGCGGCCCTGGGTAAACGCCACGCTGGCGCGGGCGGCGGACTATCCTCCACTCGTGCCCGAACGACTGCGGGCGCATTGGGCTACGGCACTCCTGCGGCGCGACCTAACGGCCGCCTTTTCGGTGTGGCGGGCGATCGGCTTCCTGACCTGGGCCGACCGGTTCGCGGTGCGATTCGACTGAGGCGGGATCAGGTCGCGACGCGGGAGGGGCCGCTGAACAGATAGGGGCCTAGTGATCGGCGGACCTGCCGGTCGCGGAAGGCCCAGAAAAGTCCGTCGAGATAGAAGTGGACCAGCGACAGAGTGAGAATGCCGACCTCGTACAGCCCAGCGTAATGAGGCCGCCCGTCGACGGCCAGCTGCAACGCGATGGCGACCCCCCCCGTCATCAGGCAGACCGTCACCAGGAGGCCGAGGTTGGCGCTGACGGTGGCCAGCGCGCGCTGGGTGAGCGAGCCGCTCGGAGCAGTGAACTTGCGATGATGCACCAGCCAGACGATGCCCAGGTACTGCACGAAGTGACCGAGGAGCATGCCCAGCGTGGCGCGGTTGGCGTCGTGGATCCACAGATAGGGGTGGAACAGCAGCAGACTCGTCAGCAGGAAAGCCAATTCCGGCAGAGTCGGGGGACGCTCGGAGCGGGCCCGTTTCCATAGCGACAGCCCCAGCCGGAGCAGGGCGACCGCCGCCAGCAGGATCAGCCCGAGGTGCAGCACCTGGGGGAGAATCGGCGACAGCAGGGTTAGGAAGGTGAACAGGGTCGGGTACCATTGGGTGTGCCAGCAGGCGAGGGCAGCCGAAGTACATATGACCGCGCTGTTGGCGATCTCCTTGAGGTGGGGGTCCAGGTCGCCGGCCCGGTGCCGGTAGATCGAGAGGATACCGCAGTTCTGCCGGGCCACGTGCCAGGTGTTCCAGAAGAAGACCGCTACCTGGATGATGTAAGGCACTCTGAACGTCGCCAGCAGGCCGACGCTGAGCACGATGAACAGCGGACCGCCGAAGAAGGCGGCCCACCGCATCCGGTGATAGGCCCGGGTGTCATCCCAGCAATAGAAGGTGAAGGTCGACAGGTAGTGGGGAATACCAAACGTCATTCCGACCGCGAGGGCCAGAAGGCTCGGTCCTCCCGGGGCGGCCAGTAGTACACCCAACCCCAGGAGGGGGGAAAGGATGAAGAACACCAGATCGAACGACGGCGACTGAATCCACTCCCGGTTACGACTGGGCTGCCCGGCGAGCTGGTCAATCGGTTCTGCGGAGGCGAGGTCCACGGGTCGGTCCGGTTCGGTAAGAGCGAGGTGAAAGCCCATTGATAGTCGACGGCGGTCTGATGCTCGTCAAGTCGGAGGCACAACGATCGACGCCGCGCGTCTGATGCGGCAATCTGTCTTGACGTCGCCGGCGAATGCAGGTACCTATTCCCTGGCGGTCTCATCCCTCTGGAACCCTCTGACTGAAGTCGTTGACCACCGAAGAGATGCCCTGTCTCCGGCCCAACCCGGCGGGTGCCTCCCAATCCCGAGAGCAGCCGGGGCTTGTCGCTTTTATGACGCAGCTGATGTAGCAGCGCGACGCGGCGGCAGCCGGCGTCGCAGGTGGTCCAATGTTCCCCCACCCCCAGGAGGAGTTCATGGCGTTACGACTTGAGAGGAGCCCCGCGCTCGCCCTTACCGTGGCCGCCGTCTTTGCGGCGGCCTGCACCGACCAGGGGCCGCTGACCACTGGCACCGGCATCCAGCCCAGCGCGGTGACCGCCAGCCCGGGTCGGCAGGTCGTCACCCTGAAAGGCGCCGAAACGACGGCGTTCGATAAGGCCGTCACCAGTCTCAAGGGCACCATCGAGCGCCGGCATCCGGACATCAAGGTCGTCACGGTCACAGGTCTGTCCAAGAGCGCCGTGACCACGCTGGCCAGGCGGCCGGAAGTGGCGCGGGTCGATGCCGATGTCACGATTCAGTGGATTCCATCGCCCGCCCAACTGGCGAATTCGGTGGTCCAACTTGATGACACCGTTTCGGCCGCCCCGCAGGGAACCGACCAGAGCGGAGCCTCCTTCTTCCGGCGTGGCTTCCAGTGGAACATCTCCCAGGTCCAGGCGCCTGCAGCCTGGATTGCGACGCCGGGCGGAGCCGGCAAGCTCGTCTGCGACCTGGATACCGGTATCGACCCCGGCCACCTTGACCTCAATGGCAAGGTCGATCTGACCCGGAGCACCTCATTCGTGGTCTCCGAGCCCTTCATCGAGGACCTCAACCTCCACGGGACGTTTACCGCGGCGTTGATCTCCTCCAATGGCATTGGGATGGCTTCGGTGGCCCCGGATGCGAAGATCTGCGCCGTCAAGGTGCTGAGTCAGACGGGATCGGGATCGTTCGCCGACGTCATCGCGGGGATTCTGTATGCTTCGGAGGTCGGGGCTGATGTGATCAACATGAGCCTCGGTGCCTACGTCGATCGCGAGAGCCCTGGCGTCAAGGGTCTGCTCATCGCCCTTCAGAACGCGATCGACTTCGCCACCAGTCGGGGCGTGGTGGTCGTCGCTTCCGCCGGGAATAGCGCCATCAATCTGGACCAGGACCCCACCAACCTTCTCGCGGTCCCGGCTCAGCTGAACAACGTCGTCACCGTGGGCGCCACCGCACCCTTCAATCAGCAGAACTTCGACCTGCTGACCAGCTACTCCAATTTCGGTGGGGTCACCGGGATTGATCTGGTCGCGCCCGGCGGCGATCTCCTGGCCGGCGGGCAGGTGTTCGACCTGGTGCTTTCGGCCTGCAGCCGCTTCACCACATCGTTCAACTGCACCAGCGGCCGCAGCTACCTGTTCGGTGCCGGCACCAGCTTTTCGGCCCCGCATGTGTCCGGCGCCGCTTTGGTCGTGGAGTCCCAGTTGGGTGGCAATCAAACCCCCGCGCGCCTGACCGGCTGCCTGCTGCACAACACCGACATCGTAGGCGAGCTGGCCATCTTCGGCTCGGGACGGCTCAACGTGGCCGCGGCGGCGGCGTGTACCAACCCGTAAGATCCTGAACCTAGTCCAACACTGGACCCCCGGCGCCACGACTCCCTGGCGCCGGATTCCCGCCCGACCGGTAACTCGCATCCACCGGCCGGGCGGGGTTTTTTTCTCCCGATTCCACGCCTTCGGATGGCGTCGGCGGAGAGGTAAGATGTCATCGAGTCGGGGTCAACCTCTGACGGGCACGCTTGATGCGGCAATTCCCTCTCGACGCCGCCAGGGAGTGGGTGCATTCATTCCCTGGCGATCTCATCCCTCTGAAACCTTCTGACTGAAGTCGTTGACCACCGAAGAGATGCCCTGTCTCCGGCCCAGCTCGGCGGGTACCTCCCGAACCCGAGAGTAGGCCGGGGGCTGTCGTTTCCATAACGCAGGTGATGTAGGAGCGCGACGCGGCGGCAGCCCGTGTTGCAGTGGTCCAATGTTCCCCACCCCCAGGAGGAGTTCATGGCGTCACGACTTAGCAGAAGCACCGCGCTCGCGCTTACCACGGCCGCCGTGTTTGCGGCGGCCTGCACCGACCAGGGGCCGCTTACCCAGGGGACCGGCATCCAGCCCAGCGCAGTGACCGCCAGCCCGGGTCGGCAGGTTATCACCCTGAAAGGGGCCGAAACGACGGCCTTCGATAATGCCGTTGCGAGCCTGAAAGGCACCATCGAGCGCCGGCTTCCGGACATCAACGTCGTCACGATCACCGGGCTGTCAAAGACCTCTGTGACCACACTGGCCAAGCGGCCGGAGGTTTCCCGGGTCGACGCCGACGTCACGCTCCAGTGGATACCCACGAGGGCGGAGATGGTGAAAGGCCAGCAAGTGCTTGACCCGGCGTCGGCACCGCCGGCCCCCCAGGGAACCGACCAGAGCGGAGCCTTCTTCTTCGGATTCCAGTGGAACATGCGCCAGGTGTCCGCCCCGGCCGCTTGGAACAACACGCCCGGCGGCGCCGGGAAGCTGGTTTGCGATCTGGATACCGGCATCGACCCTGGCCACCTCGACCTCAACGGCAAGGTCGACCTGACCCGCAGCACCTCGTTTGTGGCCTCCGAGCCCTTCATCGAGGACCTCCACTTCCACGGAACCTTCACCGCGGCGTTGATCTCCTCCAATGGCATTGGGATGGCTTCGGTGGCCCCGGATGCGAGGATCTGCGCCGTCAAGGTGCTGAGTCAGTTTGGCTCAGGGTCGTTCGCGGACGTCATCACGGGGATCCTGTATGCATCGGAGGTCGGGGCTGATGCGGTCAACATGAGCTTCGGGGCCTACGTCGATCGCGAGTCCCCTGGCGTCAAGAATCTGATTACGCTCCTTCAAAACGCGATCAATGTCGCCACCAAGAGGGGCGTGGTGCTGGTCGCCTCCGCTGGGAATAGCGCCATCAATCTGGACCAGGATCCCACCAACTTTCTGTCGATCCCGGCCCAGTTGAACAACGTCATCACCGTGGGTGCCACCGCGCCCATCAATCAGCAGAACTTCGACCTGCTGACCAGCTACTCCAATTTCGGTGGGGTCACGGGGATCGATCTGGTCGCCCCCGGCGGCGATCTCGTGGGCGGCGGGCAGATATTCGACCTGGTGCTCTCGGCTTGCAGCGAGTTCGTTTGCGGCGGTACCAACTTCTATCTGTTGGGCGCCGGCACCAGCTTCTCGGCCCCGCATGTGACCGGCGCCGCCCTGGTCGTGGAGTCCCAGTTGGGTGGCAATCAAACCCCGGCGCGGCTGACCGGCTGCTTGCTGCACAACAACGACAACGTGGGTGACTTCAGCATCTTCGGCAATGGGCGGCTCAACGTGGCCAACGCGGCCGTGTGCAGCAACCCGTAGGATCCTGATGTAGTCCAGTGTTTCACCCGCCCCTCCAGGTCCTAGGGGGGTCGGATTCCCGCCCGACCGGTAACCTTCAGCCACCGGCCGGGCGGGGTTTTTTTCTCCCCGTTCCCCTCATCCAACCCTCTATCGATCAAGCTGTTGTCGCCTTCATTCGACGCCCAGTCTCGAGCATCCCGCCTTCCGTCCTTTCCCCCTCCCGATCCCCCGGATTGGCCCCCGGGGACTGCAACGCTCCCTCCCCTTCCCGCATCTTTAAGGCTGCCATGGCCGACACTTCTCTCGCCGCGAACAACGATCTGGTCCTCGCCCGGGCCCGATCGGGGGATCACGGGGCACTCGAGGCGCTTTTCCGCGCCTTTGAGTCCCCGGTCTACAGCCTGGCGCGCCGGATCTGCCGCACGGCTGAGGACGCCGAAGACGTGCTGCAGGAGACCTTCTTCGAGGTGTGCCGAAGCCTGCCGCAGTACCGCGGGGAGGGGAGCCTCTGGGGTTGGGTCCGGACCATTGCGTCGAGCAAGGCGCTCATGCGCCTCAGGCGCAACAAGTACCGCGATGCCGACGAACTGGAAGAGGAATTCCACGTCTCCCGAAGGGCGGATCATCACCTCCGGATGGATCTGGAGGCCGCGCTGGAACGACTGCCGGAAGTTTCCCGGGCTGTGGTCTGGTTGCACGATGTGGAGGGGTACACCCATGAGGAAATCGCCGATCTGATGGGCAGGACCGTGAGTTTTTCGAAGTCGCAACTGGCGCGGGCCCACATCCGGCTCCGTCGCTGGCTCGGGGAGGAGGTTGTATGACACATCTGACCATGGACGAGTTGCTGGCCCTCCGCGAGCCCGGTCTCGAACCAGGGGTCGCGACGGTTCGGGAGCACCTCGCCTCCTGCCCGCTCTGTCAGGGAGAAGTGGACCGTCTCCACCAGCGAGTGGCCCGCCTCAAGGCACTGCCCGCCCTCCGGCCGAGCCAGGATCAGTGGCCCGCGGTCATGCTGCGGCTCGGGGCCGAGCGGAGGCACCGGCGGAACCGGTGGCTGGCCTTCGGCGGGCTGGCGTTGGCTGCCTCCATCACGCTGATGGTGATCGTCGGGGGCCTCGCCCGGCCACCCGCCGCCGGGGCCGAGATCTCGAATGTGATGGCCCGGTCCCACGAGCTGGAACAGACCCTCGATTCCTACAACGCAGATGGGCGGGTCACCGACGGCCTGACCGCGCGGGTGGCGGGGGAGTTGGAGGACCGGATCGCCGCCGTCGACCGCCAGCTGGAGATGGCCCAGATGCTGGATCGGGCCCGCCAGGAGTCAGAACTGCTCCGGCTCTGGCGTGAGCGAATCGGCCTCCTTGATGCCTTGGTTGATGTGCACATTACCCGCGCCAGTAACGTAGGCTTGTAAGGACAGGCCCCGTGCCTGCCCATCAGGAGAGGTCAAAGATGTATCGCCAACTCACTCTCGCAGCCGCCTGGGCCGCTGTAGCCGCCCTCCCGCTCACCGCGCAAGAGACGCCCAAGCCCGACAAGCTGCCGCGGGTGTACCAGTGGAACAGCCCGGATCACCCGGAAGCTCGGTTGGGGATGCTCAAGGTCATGAACCGCCGGGCTCGTTTGGGCATCAGCGTCAACCTCCGGGGCCGCGCCACCGACTCTATCGGAGCCTATGTGAATAGCGTCACTCCGGGCGGGCCAGCGGCGAAGGCCGGCGTCAAGTCGGGAGACATCATCACCAAGCTGAATGGTAAGTCGCTGCTGAGCGGGCGGAACACGGCCGACGAGGACGAATCGGCGCCCGGCCTGCGTCTAATCGAAGTGGCTGCGCGGCTGGAGCCGAATGACACCATCGCCGTTGAGCTTCGGCGCGACAAGGACCGGAAGACCCTCTCACTGGTCACGGGCGATGAACCGGCGTTCTCGTTCAACGACAGCGGAAGTGGATTCGCCTACTCCTTCGGCGATGTCGATCCGGAGGAGGGCGCCCGGCGGGCCCGCGATATGGCGGAGCGGTTCCGGGTTGATGCGCCGATGGTCGAGCGGATGCGGGTGCACGGCGGTCCCGAAGGCCCCATGTTCTGGGGAATGAACCCGGACTTGGAGGATCTGGAGCTGGCGCCGATCAACTCCGACCTGGGCCGCTATTTCGGCGTCACCGAAGGGATCCTTGTCATTAGTGTGCCCGACGACTCGAAGCTCGGCCTCAAGGCCGGCGACGTGGTCCTGAACATCGATGGCCGTGCGCCCAGCACCCCGGCGCATCTCCTTCGCATCCTTCGGGGCTACGAGGCCGGCGAATCGTTCAAGATGGACATCATGCGGATGAAAAAGAAAGAGACGCTGACCGGAAAGAT
>JBGPJS010000092.1:0-10988 GCA_041485505.1 Gemmatimonadota bacterium
CAATCCCTCAATCCCTCAATTCCTTCACCGCCCGATCCGCCTGATCGATCGCACCGTTGCTGTAGGCAAAGGCGCCGGCATCGGCGTTGGCGATGGCGATGCGACCGAACCGCTGCCGCCCGATGACGCAGGGCTGCTGCTCCGCGGGGAGCACCGGGTCCCAAAGCGAGTTGTACTCGTAGCTGTACCCGTGAGCCCAGCGGTTGACGGTGATCCCGGCGATGTCGCGCGCGGCATCGAAGCCGCCGGCCCCCAGCATCCGTTGGAGCTGATCCCGGACGTTCCGCTCAAACTTCTCGAACGGCGTCTGGAGCAGCTCCTTCCGTCCGGCCCGCTGCTGGTCCCGGGCGGGCAACCCGGGCTGGCAGGGCGTCCGAATCAGATGCACCACCGTCGGCTCTTCGGGGCGGGCCGGCGCGTGATACTCCCCCAGGCTGACCGGATAGTCGAGGAAGACGTGGAAGAAGTAAGCGCCCGGGGCGTAGATATCCGAGATGCCGAGCTTGGTGAACGAGGTCCAGTTGTGGATGGCCACCCTGGTGTAGACCAGGGGCACCTTCACTCCGTACTTGAGCGCCTCGCGCTGGGCCTCAGGCAGCTCGGGACAGAGATATGGTATCACCATGTTCCAGCAGGCCAGGACACAGCCGCCGGCCCGAACCGACCAGGCCTTCCCGTTCCGCATGTAGGTGACCTCGACCTCCCGCGCCGTAGCCGGATCGCCGATGTGGCGGACCTTGACGACCGTGCTGTTGAGCCGGATACGGGTTGGTAGTGTGGCCTGGTCCAACTTGGAATAGTCCAGCCGGGCGGTGACCACGTCATCCATGGTGTTGCCGGGGAGTGCCGCGGGATTGAGCCGCCGCACCAGCATCCGCGCGATGGAGGCGTTCCCATCGGGGAAGTGGAAGATGTAGGGTTCTTCCTCGTTCATTTCGAGGATGGGGGTGGGGCCCAGGCCGGGGGCCGGCTCAGGGGTGAGACCGAGGCCGGCAAAGCCAGGATACTCCAAGCCCCAGGCGTCGAGGGCCGGGATGGCGTCGATTCCGACGCCGTAGAGATCATGGGAGCGCGCCTGGAAGAAGCGTAGCGCCTCGTCACCCAGGCCCACGACCGCCTTGAGGTAGTCCCGATAGCTCATCGCGGCCAGCCGCGCCTTCACCTCGGCGCCGGAGACCCTGGGGAAGTAGTTCTTCCTGGTGTGATACGCCGTGGTGAGATCGCGCCGGCCCCGCGGGGAGAGCGGCGTGCGGGCGACGGTGGAGCGATCCCCGGCATCGCCGGCGACCAGCCGATCCACCCCGAAGGTCTCGCGGTCGAAGAAGATTCCCGGCCCGATCCCCAGCCGCTCATCCCGTTTCCGATCGAAGGCGGTGTCGAACCGGCGAGTGTCGATGCCGATCTCTTTCAGCAGCCCCTGAGCCACGGGCGAGTACTGGGCGGGACTCTCTATGGATTCGGTGCCGCCGTAGGTGATGAGGGTGCGGCCGTCCACCGCGAATTCGTTGCGCTTGGCGTGGCCGCCCACGTCGTCGTGGTTCTCCAGCACCAGCACCCGGGCCGCCTCGCCTTTGGCCTTCTGGAAGAAGTGCGCGGCCGAGAGCCCGCTGATCCCGCCGCCCACCACCACCAGATCGTAGTGTTCGCCAGTATCGTGCGGCTTGACGGCGCCGAGCTTCCCGTCGCGAAGATCGTGCGCGACCTCGAAGGCGCCGGGATGACTGCCGCGCATCCCCTCCAGCCCCGGGGGATAGTACTCCGGCGAATGCTCGGCGCCGGGTGGCTCCGGGCTGGGTCGGTCGCATCCAGTGGCCAGAAACCCGGAACCGATGGCCAAGGCGACGCCGTCGAGGAAATCGCGGCGGGTGATGGAGCGGGACAGGCCGAGGGGGTCGCGGGGGTCGCGGGGGTCGGTCATGCGGAGAATATGTGGGAGAACGGGAACGGGGAACGGAACCACAGTAAACAGTGAACGGTGAACGGTGAACAGGGAACAAGTAAGGCGGGATGGATCAGGGGATTCTGGGATTGGGGGATCCCCGCAATCCTGCAGTCCCACAATCCCTCAATCCCTCAATCCCCCAATCACCTGAGCGCCTGCACCACGGGCATCCGCGCCGCCCGCCACGCCGGGAAGAAGCCGCCCAGCGTCCCCATGACCGCGGCAAAGGCGAGGCCGGCCATCAGCAGGCCTGGCGTCACTCGGAAGCTGAAGGCGATTTCGCTGAAGCTGGCCCAGTTAGTCGTACTGGTGACGATGCCGTTGATCGGCAACGCCAGCAGAATTCCGATGACTCCGCCCACCAGCGCGATCAGGGCCGACTCGATCAGGAAGCTGAGCAGCACGCTTCGAGGATGAAAGCCGAGGGTGAGGAGCACCGCGATCTCGGGCCCCCGGGCGGCCACGGCGGCATACATCGTGTTCACCGCCCCGAACACCGCCACGACCGCCATGATGCTGGTAATAAGGAACGCCAGAATCTCCAGGATCCGGCCCAGCACCTGGGACTGCTCGGCGTAGAACTGGGATTCCCGGTGCACATCCACGGTGAGCCGCTGGTCGCTCTCCAGCGCGCGCTTGGCCTCCTCGAACGCCGCAGGGTCGCGGAGCCGGAAGCTCACCGACTGGAAGACCTCACCCCGGAAGACGGGCATGAACTGCTCGTTCTCACCCCAGATCTCCGACTCGAACGCCGACCCGCCGGCGGTGAACTGACACACCACGGTCCAGTCCCGCCCGCCAAACCGGAGCATCTGCCCCACGTCGGTGCCGGGAAACCGTAGCGCCATCTTGGTCCCGACACAGACCTCGGCCCGCCCCGACTTGGGCGGCGCTCCGGCTACGATCTGGAGATTGCTCCGGACTTTCCACGCCGCTTCTCCGATTCCGCGCACGACCACGTTGGCAACGCTGGTGGTATCGGCGCCGCGGCGGCTGAGGGGGATCAGGACGTACACCTCGGGGCTCACCATCGGCCTACCGTCGGGCCCGGTCGCCACGTGGGGGGAGGCGGCGAGGATGCTCGCGGTGGCGCGGTCGATGCCGCTGGAGAGCTCGGAGTCGGCCCCGCGCCGGAGGACCAGCGCGTTCTGGTCCGACCCGGTGCGTCTCAGAGCGGCGCGGAATCCGTTGGCCAGCGCCAGCATGCCGATGAAGACGGCCACCACCAGCCCGATGCCGAGGGCGGTGAGGGCGGTGGACACCGGACGCTGGAGCACGCTCCGCGCATTGTAGATGAGGGGAATCTTCATTCGACCCGCCGGAGCGCCTGGACCACCGGCAACCGGGCGGCACGCACCGCCGGCACCAGACCGCTGGCCAGCATGAGGAGGAGCGCGATAGCCGCACCCAGCACCAGCGTCTCGGCCGTCACATCGAAGCCGGGCAGGAACCCGGCTGCATTGAAGTTGGTCGCCTGGTAGAGCAGCTTGGCGCCACCGAGCCCGATCGCGGCACCGGTGAGCGCGATCCCGGCCGCTTCGAGCATCACCATTCCGAACAGGGTCCGGTCGGTGAATCCGATGGTCTTCAAGATCGCGACCTCACGGGTCCGCTCCCGAGCGCTCATCATCATCGCATTGGCCGTGACCAGTAGAATGGCGAACACCACCGCGAACCCGATGGTCCCCATCAGCAGGCTCACGTTGCCCCACATGGTGGCGAAGCTGGCATTGAAGGCCTGTTCGGTGCCGGTCTTGGTCGCCGCACTGGAGTTGCGGAACTGGTCGTCGATGGTCTTGGCGATCCCAGCCGCGTGCTCGGGATTGTCGATCCGCACCACGTACCACCCCGCCACGCCCGGGCGGCCCAGACGCTCTTCGAAGTAATCGTGTCGGAACAGCAGCATGTCGTCATTGATGGATGCGTCCGTCGGAGTGTAGATCCCCCGAACGGTGAAGGTCCAGTCCCCCGGGAAGATGGTCCCCTGGATGGTGACGTCCTGCCCCAGGTGCCAGCCGAACACGTCCACCAGGCGCCGGCCGATCAGCGCCGAGGACTTCTCCCGGAAGAAGGCCTGCTTCTGATCCTCCGGCACGCTGATCTCGGGATACATCTCCAGGTACGACTCGGGATCCACCGCGAACTGGGCGAAGAAGCGCTTGTTGTCCCCATAGCGGCCGCCGAACCAGTTGGCCCAGCTCACGGCCTGGACCCCCGGCACCGCCCGCAGCTTGTTGGCGTAACTGAGCGGCAAGGGGAACACGATCCCGGTGGCGTTGTCGCTCACCAGCCGGCGCGCGCTGCCGAACTGCGCCGTGGCCGCGAGGGTGGTCACCACGGTGCGGAGCGAGGCGAACAGGAACAGGGCCAGCGCCACGCTCGCGGTGGTCAGAAAGGTGCGGCGCTTGTGGCGGCCGAGGTTGGCGAGGACCAAGTGCAGGAACTTCATACGGCGGCTCCCTGACGCTCGATCAGCCGGCCCTTGTCGAGGTGGAGCACCGTCCGGGCCGACTCCGCCGCGTGGACATCGTGCGTCACTATGATGATGGTCTTCTTGAACTCCTCGTTGAGCCGGCGGAGGAGCTGCAGAACGTCCTCCGAGCTTCGGGCGTCGAGCTGCCCGGTGGGCTCATCCAGCAGCACCAGGGTCGGGTCCGCCACCACGGCCCGCGCGATGGACACCCGCTGCTCCTGTCCGCCGGAGAGCTGCCGGGGATAGTGCAGCATCCGATCCTCCAGCCCAACCAGAGCAAGCGCGATGCGGATCCGCTCGTCCCGCTCTTTTCGGGAGAGCCGGGTGAGGAGGAGTGGTAACTCGACGTTCTGGTAGGCGGTGAGCACCGGCAGCAGGTTGAGCTGTTGAAACACGAACCCGATGTGCCGGGCCCGCCAGGGCGCCAGCTGGCCCGGGGTCATGCTGCTCACCTCGGCGCCCGCCACCCGGACGGTGCCCTGGGTGGGCCGGTCGAGTCCCGCCACCAGATTGAGCAGGGTGGATTTCCCCGAGCCGGAGGGGCCCATCAACGCGGTGAACGAACCCTCGTCGACATCGAGCGTCAGCCCGGTGAAGACCTCGATTTTTTCGGAGCCGCGTTGGAACGACTTGTTGACCTCGCGGATTTCGACCAGGGGCATGGGGGATTGCCGGGTTAGGGGTTGGCCGTTAGCCGTTAGCCATTGGCTCGACCGCGGTGATCTTCCTCGGTGTCATCCTGAGCAGAGCGAAGGATCTCTCGGCTGCGGTGAGAGATTCTTCGCCGGACCCGCTAACAGCCAACGACTAATGGCTAACGGCCAACGACTAATGGCTAATGGCTAACGGCTAACGGCTAATGGCTAACGGCTAACGACTACTGGCTAACAACCACCCTCATTCCCGCCTTCGGCTCATCCACTCCATCCACCAGCAGCAGCTCCCCACCGACCAACCCCGAGCGGACCTCGCGCATCCCGCCGCTCACCGGGCCGGCTTCCACGGCCTTGAGCTCGAGCCTGCCCTGGCGGACCAGCCACACCACCGACTGGCCTTCGCGCTCCCGTACTACCGCCGCCGGTACCCTGATTCGCGGTGAGGACGTGGCCGCCGGAGTAGTCGGAGCCGTCTCCGGTTCCAGAAAGTCCACCCGGGCGCCCATCTCGGGGAGAATGCGTCGATCCCGGTCGAGAATGCTCACCTTGACCTGGACTGTGGCCCGCTGCCGATCGGCGGTGGGCACCACCTGGCGCACCCGGCCCCGAAAGGTAGTGTCAGGATAGGCGTCCAGGGTGATCCGCGCGTCCTGGTTGCTTCCCACCCGCGCGATGTAGGCCTCATTCACGTCGACCTCAACTTCGAGCGAGGCCAGATCGGCCATGGTGACCACAGCGCCGCGGGTGAGGCCGCCCCCCACCGAGGGCGCCACCACCTCGCCAACCTCGGCCTCCTTACGCACCACGGTGCCGGTGAACGGGGCGCGGATCACGGTGTACTCCAGATTGGCCTGGGCATAGCGGAGCGACGCCTCGGCCGCGGTGACGCGCGATGCGCCGCCCCGGGCCCGGGCCTCCGCCTGATCGGCGGCACTCCGGGCAGCTTCTACTTCCTGATCCGAGATCAGGTCAGGACTCTGGCTATGGATGTCTGCCACCCGCCGGGCTTCGCGCACCAGCTGGTCGCGCCGGGCTTGGGCCTCGACAACATCCGCGTGTGCCGTTGCCAGCACGGCCTCTGCCTGGGTGGCCTGCGCCGCGTAGTCGGCGTTCTCGAGCCGAGCCAGGACCTCGCCTTTGCGCACGAAGGACCCTTCGCTCACCAGCAGCTCGGCCAGCCGCCCGGGCAGCTTGGCCGACACCGAGGCGTGGGTCCGGGCCACAACATAGCCATTGGCGGTGACGCTGGTAGCCGTCAGCGCCCCGCCCGGGCCGTTGGCGGCGAGGGTGACAGTGAAGACATGGACCGGTGCGGCGCGACGGCCGCGAAGGACGACGACGAGCCCACCGATCACGACCAGTGCGACCAGCGCCAGCAGGAGATTGCGCCACAGTGCCCGCGCGAGTGCCGGTGAGGGCGCGTCGCGGTCGATGTGAAGCTTGCCGAGATCGGGCTGGGGCCGCGAAGGGGAAACCGGGGGGGGAGCGCTCATCGGACCGGGGAATCTAGGGCGGTAAGGCGGTAGGGCGGTAGGGCGGACCCACCGGGCCTGCGCCTGCCGCCTCTACCGCCACCTCCACCTCTTCCACCTCTTCGCCAACTCCCACCGCGGGCCGTTAGCCCCTTACCGCCAGGCGCTGGCGGAAGACCATTCGACAATCGACATTCCTCACTCGTCATTGGTCACCAAGCCGACCCTGCAAGACTGCTGGCCACGAATGCCCACGCCCGAACGCCCCACCCCGGATCTGCCCGCTGTCAACATCGGCCAACTCCTCGCGGACCGGGCCGAGCAAACGCCCGGGCGAGAGTTCCTCCGCTCCGAGGGTGAGTCGCTCACCTTTGCGGAAACCAACCGGGCCAGCATCGGGGTCGCCACCACGCTGGGCCGACTCGGCATCGCGTCCGGCGATCGGGTGGCGATCATGCTCCCCAACGGCCTCGACTATCCGGTGATCTGGCTGGGGGTGGTCCGGCTGGGCGCTGTGGTGGTCCCCTGCAATACCGGATACCAGGAGCGCGACCTGGGGCACCTCCTTCATAACTCGGAGGCGCGCCTGATCGTGACCGATGGCGAGCGGCTTCCGCTGGTGCGGCGGGTGGCCGCGACCTGCCCGGCCCCCGAACGAATCCTCCTGGTGGGGCCCCCACAACCGGTTCCCGGGGAGGGGATTCCGCTGGTGCCGATCAACCCCATGACCCCCGGCGACCCGGCCAGCTGGCGCGATGATACCGTCAGCTCCGGCCAGCTCGCGACCCTCCAATACACCTCGGGCACCACCGGATTCCCCAAGGGCTGCATGCTGACTCACGAGTACTGGCTCCGGCTGGGGATGAACGCGGCCGCCGATGCGCACCTGGGCGAGGCCGACGTCAACCTGGTCATGACCGCCTGGTTCTACATGGACGCCGCGTGGAACCTGCTGTTGTGCTGTATCAAGGGGATTCCGCTGGTGATCCTCCGCCGCTTCAGCGCCTCGACCTTCTGGCAATCGGTGGTCGCCAACGAGGTGACGTTCTTCTACTGCCTCGGCACCATGCCGACGCTGCTCCTCAAGCAGCCGCCGAACCCCGCGCTGGAGCGGAACCACCGGGTGCGGGCCGTGCTGTGCTCGGCGATCCCCCGGGAGCTCCACGCCGCGATCGAGGCCCGATTCGGCTGCCCCTGGCGGGAAGCGTACAGCACCACGGAGATCGGCCCGGTCCTCCTTTCGGTCCCGCTGGAAGACTCGAGTTCAGTGGGCTCGGGCGCGCTGGGCCGGCCTAGTGCGGGGGCGGAGGCCCGCGCGGTGGACTCTGAGGGACGCGAGGTGTCTCCGGGGGCAATCGGGGAGTTGCTGATGCGGGGTCCGGGCATGATGCTGGGCTACTGGAAGAACCCCGAGGCCACGGCAGCCTGGCTCCGGGACGGCTGGGCTCACACTGGAGACCTCGTCTCCCAGGATCAGCGGGGCTACTATCACCTGGTCGGCCGCTTGAAGGAGATGATCCGCCGGGGGGGCGAGAACATCGCCGCCGCCGAGGTCGAGGCGGTGCTCACGGAGCATCCCGCGATCCAGGCCGCCGCCTGCGTGCCGGTGCTCGACGATATTCGCGGTAAGGAAGTGAAGGCGTTCGTTCAGCTGCAGCCGGGGATGCGTGTCGAGCCGGAAGTCCTCCTGGGGTTCTGCCGGGAGAAGCTGGCCGGATTCAAGGTGCCGCGCTACCTCGCTTTCATCGACCAGTTCCCTCTCACCCCTAGCCAGCGGGTCGAGAAGCATCGATTGGACCGGACCCGCCTCGGCGCCTACGACGCCACCACCAAGACCTGGAACTGACCATGCCGAGCGACCACATCGTCTACCAACGCACCGGAGATCGGGTTTCGGTGCTCCGCTTCAACCGACCCGACCGGCTGAATGCAATGGACTTGGCCTCAATGACCGAGCTGCATCGGCTGTTGGGCGAGATCACTCGAGATGAAGGCCTCCGGGTGGTCATCCTCACCGGAACCGGCCGCGCCTTCTCGGCCGGGGCCGATCTGACGGAGATGGAGGCGACCCTCGGGTCCGAAACCACGGTTCGAGCGGCTCGGGAACAGCTCCAACTGTACCAGGACATCACCCGCCGGATGGTGACCAGCCCGGTGGTCTTTATCGCCGCGATCAATGGGATTGCCGTGGGGGTTGGCGCCGAGCTGTCCCTGGCGTCGGACATCCGGATCGGGAGCGAATCGGCCGAGGTCATGCTGTCCGAGGTCACCCGCGGCCTGTTCCTGACCAACGGGGCCATGCATTTCCTCCCTCGGCTGGTCGGTCAGGGGCACGCGGCCCGGTGGCTTCTCACTGGCGAGCGGGTCAAGGCACCCGCGCTGCTCCAATCGGGGTTCATCACCGAGCTGGTCGCGGAGGACCGGCTGCTTCCGCGGGCCCAGGAGCTGGCGGCCACCATCGGGGCCAACGCGCCACTCTCGCTCCGGCTCATCAAACAGCAGCTCCGGCGCACCTGGGAGGTGGATCTCGAGACTACCCTGCAGTCCGAGGTTGATGGGGTGATGGCGTGTATGGCAAGCGAGGATATGGCGGAGGGATTACAGGCGTTTGCCGAGAAGCGGGTGCCGGTGTGGAGCGGGAGGTAGACCTCGCGGTTCGGCGCCGAGGCGAGAAGATTGCCGCGGGCCCGGCGCTGCGCGCCGGGGCCCTCGCAATGACAGAAGAAAACAGGGAACCGTTTCTTCTACCACCTCGAATCCGGATGAAACAGCGACCACTCCAGCCCACTCTCCTCCGTAAGCGGCACCGGCGCCGTCTGGGGTTCCTCGCCCACCACGAACGCCAGCACCGCTCGCACCACGTGGGGATCGCGGATGACACCGCCGTGGCCCATCCCCGAGGTCTCCAGCAGTTGGCCACCCCAGCTTTCCGCGACCGCCGCGCCGTCCTCAAAGGGCACCGTGCGGTCGTCACGGTCGTGCACCACTAGCAGTGGAAGCGGCCGGGCCGGCGCCATCCGGCGCAGGTCGAGGTGAGAAAAATCGAAGTGCAGCCGCGCTTCGCTCCGGGCCTGAAGCCGGGCCATGATCTCGGGCCGGAGTCGGAGCGCCCGCGCGAACGGCGCCAGGAAGGCGGCCAGGTCGGCCGGCGGGGACAGCAGGACCAGCCGCTCCGGTCGGAGCCCTTGGCTCACCGCGTAGCCGGTCGCCGCAGCGCCGAGGGAATGGGCGATCACCGCGTGGGCGGGGCCGCAGAGATCGGTCACCGCGAGCAGCGCCCGGGCAAACTCGGGCATGGAGCTCATCTCCAGGCGGGAGCCACCGTGGCCCGGCGCATCGAACGCCACCACGGCGTGGCCCTCTTCCACCAGGGGCGGCACGAACGCCGCCAGCCGTCCCCCGCTTCCGCCCCAGCCGTGCATCAGGTACACCAGCGGCCCTCGGCCCCAGCGCCAGCCGGTCACCTCGCGTCCCTCGACCCGGAGCGAAAACCGGCGGCCCCGCCGGAGTAGCTGGTCGGCCCCGGCGGGCAGTGGGTGCCGGGGCGGAGTGAAGAACAGCCGTTCGCCGAGCCAGGCGGCGAATTCGGGGGCGATGGCCTGGGAGGCGCCGAGCGCCCAGCGCACCGGGGCCGGGGCGCTGAGCGCCTGAGAGCGGACCGCCGTGGCGGTGACGGTGGCGGAGGACGTCATGATGAGTGCTTTCAGGTTGAGGTCACGCGACCCCGTCGAGGGGCGTGCGACGGAGTCACGGCGGCGGCCAGCAGGGCCTCGAAGGCTCGTCGCGCCCGTTTGGCGGCGGCGGGATCTCGGAGCAGCCGAGCCGCGTGGTGGTAGGCCAGCATGACGCCGTAGAGGTCCTGGGCGAACTGCGCCGGGTCGGCCTCGGAGCGGAAGCGGCCGGCCTCGATGCCCAACTGGACGGTGCGCCGGATCACGTCCAGCCATTGGCGCTGGAAGGCGACCAGCCGGTCGCGCACCGGGCCGGGACGGTCGTCCAACTCGACCGCGGCCGCCACGAACAGGCAACCCCCAGGGGGCCCGCCGCGGGCCCAGTCCAGCCAGCGTTCGAAGATGGCCCGCAGGCGGGGAGCGCCCCGCGGCTCCCGAAGCGCCGGCAGGACCACCTGCTCGGCGAACTCGGCGGCGGCATGCTCCAGCACCTGGATCTGCAGCGTTTCCTTGGAGCCGAAGTGGGCGAAGAGCCCGCTCTTGGAGAGTTCCAGCTCATCGGCGAGGGAGCCGATGGTGAGCCCCGAGAGGCCGAGCTGGCTGGCCAGCTCGGCGGCGCGATCAAGAATGGAGGTGCGGGTGTCGAGTCCCTTTGACATGCTACAAAAAAGCACGATCGTTCGTTCTGCGCAAGGGGAGATCGGAGGCAAGGCTGGAGGCTATGGGCTATGGGCTATGGGCTGTGGGCTGTGGGCTATGAGCTATGGGCTGTGG
>JBGPJS010000093.1:0-10923 GCA_041485505.1 Gemmatimonadota bacterium
CGCATTCCGGGCCGGGACCCTCGCGGCGGGGTGGGCGGCGGTCGTAGCCGTCGCGATTCTGGCCGCGGTTTTCCTGTCGCGGGTCATGTCGCTACGGACACAGGACCGGGTGATTCGGCTGGAGGAGCGGCTGCGGCTCACGCGGCTCCTGCCCACGGCCCAGCAGTCGGCCATTGGTCAGCTGACACTGGGTCAGTTGGTCGCTCTCCGATTCGCCTCCGACGCCGAGGTGCCCGATCTGGTACGGCAGGTCGCCGCGGGGGAGCTTACGGCCAAAGACGAGATCAAGCGCGCGATCCGGGATTGGCGGGGGGATACGCTGAGAGTGTGAGAGGACTGAGTGCTGGCCGCTACGAACGCAGCGCGGCGGCGCAGTTGATCAGTGCGATGTGAGTGAAGGCCTGGGGGAAGTTGCCCAGGAATTCGCCGCTCTTGGGATCGATCTCCTCGGAATAGAGCCCCAGGTGGTTGGCGTGTCCCAGCATGCGCCGGAAGATCCGCTCTCCGGCGGTTCGGTCACCGATGCCGAGCAGCGCTTGGGCCAGCCAGAAGGTGCAGATTGAAAAGGCTCCTTCCTCACCGGCGAGCCCATCGCCATGACGATACCTGAAGACCAGGTCGCCATCGGGGCTGGTGAGCTCTCGAGCGATGGCGCGGATGGTACCGACCACTCGGGGATGGTCCCAGGGGAGGAATCGGACCATGGGAATGACCAGCGCGGAGGCGTCGAGCGACTCGTCCCCGTAGGACTGGGTGAAGCTCTGCCGGCGCTCGCTCCACGCGCGCTGCATGATCTCCTGGCTCAACGCCTCCCTCGCCAAGCGCCACTGCGGCAGGGCCCCTTCCAGATTCAGTTCCTCGGCCATTCGGATGCCGCGGTCAAGGGCCACCCAGCTCATCACCTTGCTGAAGACGTAGTGTCGCGGCTGGCCCCGGACCTCCCAGATACTGGAGTCGGGAAGGTGCCAGTTGTGACTGACCCAATCGACGAGGCCGCGAAGGGTCCGCCAGGTTCCATCGGTCATCGGGTGGTGGCGGCGCCAGAGATCCGCGGCCTCCATGACCTCGCCGTAGACATCAAGCTGAACCTGACCCGCCGCTCCGTTGCCTACCCGTACCGGTACGGAGTGGCGGTACCCCGAGAGATGTTCGAGCTGCCGTTCGACCAGATCCCGCCGTCCATCCACCCCGTACATGATCTGTAGATGACCTCCCCCCTCATGGCGGCAGACCCTCCGGAGGAACCGCATGAACTGGTCGGCCTCGTCGTGGTGGTCGAGGTGGTCCAGCGCGGTGATGGTGAACACCGCGTCCCGCAACCATACGAAGCGATAGTCCCAGTTCCGGCTTCCGCCGATGACTTCGGGAAGCGATGTCGTCGGTGCGGCAATGATAGCGCCGGTCTCGGCGTGGGTGAGCAGCTTCAAGACCAAAGCGGAACGTTCGACTTCCGCCCGAAAGGGACCGGTGTACCGGATCCGCGAGACCCAGACTCTCCAGTAGGCTCCGGTGATCTCGAGTTTTCTGGCGCTGTCGTAGCGGTCGACCGAACGCACGTCGTCGTCATCGTAGCGGAGCACCAGCCAGCGGAGTTCGCCTTCTTCCAAGTCGAACCCCGCGCGCGCGACCCCGTGCTCGATGGTCCAGGCGAGAGGCTCGTCGCTCGCCAAGGTGACGACCTGATCGCTGCGGTCGGTCGCCACGATCCCGGCGCGCAGAATTTCGATCCTGGTGCTGCGCGCGGCATAGTCGAAGCGCGGCATGAAGGTGACCCGCATCCGGGCCCGGCCCCCCAGGCACCGCACCTGACGGTGCACTTCGGGATGGGTCCCCGGGACGTGACCTTCCATCGGAACCGGCAGGAAGTCGAGAAGCTGAATCTCCGCGTCATCGGTCCGGAAGACGGTTTCGAGAATATTGGTCCCGCTCAGGTAGCGCTGGCGGGTTGTGAAATGCTCATCCGGCTGGATCACCCAGGTGCCGCCGCGATCGGGATCAAGCAGCGCCGCGAACACACTCCCGCTGTCAAACCTGGGCAGGCAGCACCAGTCGATGGCTCCGTCGCGACTCACCAGGGCGGCGGTTCGCATATCGCCGATCAGACCGTAGTCGGAAATCCGGGGGATGGGCATCAGGAACGAGAACTGGGGACTGGGGACTGAGTGAGGGACCGGCGCGCTGCCGCGAGGCGAGCCAGCCAGCCAGCGAGAGTCCGTGGGCTCGCGGTCCGGAACCGGGCGCCGTCCGCCCTCCGGCCCACCACGATGGTCACGGTGCGGGAGCGGAGCGCGCGGAAGGCGTCTTCATCGGTGCTGTCGTCTCCCGCGTACAGCGCCGCCCCACCCGTGGTGCCGGGTGAATCCGCGATAGCCAGCCACCGCAGGACCGCCCGACCCTTGTCGACGCCTTCGAGGCGGATGTCGATGACCCGTCGGCCGGCGCGGGACACCACCGGTTGGTCGCGCAGCAGTCGCCGGGTCTCCCGCAGCAGGCCGGCCATGCGCTCCGGCCTCCCTCCGTAATGGAGAGCCAGGGAGTACCCCTTGTTTTCCAGCCACGCGCCCGGCCATTCATCAAGGAGTGGCCCCAGCCGGCGGGCGGACCGACCGATCGGAGCGGGATCGGCCGCAAGCCAGGGGGTCAAAACCCGGCCGCGCAGACACTCCGCTCCATGATTGCCCAGAACCCCGTCCACCGGCACCCGCGCGATCCGCGCGGCGTCCCGGGCGGTTCGGCCAGAGACCAGCACGATACGGGCACCTCCCTTCCTCAACCTGGTGAGGGTGGCGCGCGTCGCCCCGGGGATGGCGGCATTTTCGGGGCGCGCCACCAGCGGGGCGAGGGTACCATCCAGGTCTAGAAACAAGAGCGGGACGGGGGCTATTGCAAGGCGTTGAAGTATCCGCCAGCCGTCCGGGCGCCGGGACAGGGGCTCCAACATCACCACCGTCCCAGTCGGGCGACTTCAGTCTGAATCGCATCCATCCAGTCCCCGATGGTATGGGATTGCAGGTGGCGGTGAAGCGATTCCAGACGGAGTTCCCGCTCCGCCGGCTTCATCGTCAAGGCAGTTCGAAGCGCCTCGGCCGACGCGTCGATGTCGTAGGGATTGATCAGGAGCGCGCCGTCCATCGCCTCAGCGGCTCCGGCGAATCGGCTCAACACCAGAACCCCAAGCCCGCCGCGCTGGCAGGCGATGAACTCCTTCGCCACCAGGTTCATGCCGTCCTGCAGCGACGATACGATGCAAACGTCCGCCGCGCGATAGCATGCGGCGAGCATGGTCATGTCGAAATGGTCGCGGACCAGATGAATGGGATCCCAGCGGGCTTTCCTGAACCGGCGGTTGATCCGTTCCACCCGGACAACGACTTCCCGCTCCAGCACCTGATAGTCGGGTACCTCCGAGCGGGAGGGCACCGCGATCTGAAGGAACACAACACGGCCATGGAGCCCGGGCTCGTGTTCCAGCATGCGGGCGAAGGCCTCGAGACGCTGAGGGATTCCCTTGGTGTAGTCGATCCGATCGACGCCTAGGACCAGCTGGCCGCCGCGGGGGAGATATCGCTTGCGAAGGCTGCGGGCGATCTGGGCGGTATCGGCCCGGGCGGCGAGGCGCTCGAACCCGGCGACATCCACCGAGATGGGGCAGGCTCGCACCGCGGTGGTGTGCCCGCGATAGCGTACGGTCTGGCGGCTGAGCGAGATTCTGGCGCTCGGCAACAGATCGGTCACCCCGGAGAGGAAATTCAACCGGTAGCGGGAGGTCTGGAACACCAGGAGGTCATTGCCCAGGAGTCCCCGCACCAGTTCCCGTGCGGTGGGGAGGACCCGGAGGATGTCCGCCGGCGGCCAGGGGATGTGCCAGAACTGATGGATGAACAGATTGGGTACCCGGGTCAGGGCTCCCGCCACCAGCGCGAGGTGGTAGTCGTGCACCCAGACGATGGCTGGTCGGCTCCCGGCTTCAGCGATCGCCGCGACGGCAAAGCGCTGGTTCACCTTTCGGTAGGTACGCCAGGCGTCGGCGTCGTAGCGGAAATGGTGGACCTGGGAGTGGCAGAGGGGCCAGAGAGCGCGGTTGGCGGTTTCGACATAGTACTGGCGAACTTCATCCGGCGAGAGCCGGAGGCGTCGCAGGCGATAGGCTGGCCGCTCCGGCGGCACCCAGACAATGGCCCCTTCGTCCACCACATCGAAATCGGCCGAACCGCTGCCCCAGGCGATCCAGGTTCCGCCGGTGGCCGCCATGAGCGGCTGCAGCGCGGAGGTCAGACCTCCGACCGGCGAGGCAACGCCGACTGCCCCGTCGGGGCCCCGGTAGTGCACGAAGGGCTCGCGATTGCTGAGGAGCAACAGCGGCGGTACCTTGCCCCGCCGGAACCAGCGGAGAAGATCCATGGTCTTAGTGTATCGGAATGCCTCGCCGGAAGTAAGAAGCGCGCGCCCCCCACCTTGCGCCCTCCGCTGGCTTCTCCCACGTTTCACCATTCCTCAGCCGGGAAATCGATGCCTCGTCACGCGCTGCTCTGCCCGGCCCTGATCGCGGCCTGCCGCACGGCGGTGCCGTCGCCGGTGACTCCCGCAGGGCCGGAGCGGAGCGAACTTACCGGACAGATCGTCGCACAGACTCACTTCGTTCGTTGCCGGGGGACACCTGCGGAAGGGCTACGATTTCATCCGGGGGAACTACGGCCCCCGCTTGGCACCGGGGGCCGCGCGAAACAGCTTGCGCTTCGCGGAGTCCGACGTGCGCCCGCCGGTCCGCCACTCTGGCCCTGGTCACCGCACGCATCATTCTCTTCCCCGCCGGCGCCACGATGGCCAGCGGCCCGTTCACTCTCGTGATGGAGCATCGGCCCGATGGCTGGAAGATCCTCCACGACCACAGCTCCAGTGATTCGCGGTAAGCTGGCGGCCGTTTGGGCCGGGATTCTGGTCCTCGCCTGCACCCCGGCTCCCAAGGACCGGATCGCTCTCGTGGGAGGGACCCTGATCGACGGCTCGGGGGGGCGGCCCCAGCCGGACATGGCGATCGTGGTGCACGGCGGCAAGATCGAATCGGTGGAACCCCGCGACGGGTTCGTACTGCCGAAGTCGGCGGTGGAGGTGGACGTTTCGGGCCGCTGGATCATCCCCGGACTGATTGACGCCCACGCCCACGCGACCCATTGGGCCCTGTCACGCTACGTCGCCTATGGTGTCACCACTGTCCGCGACCTGCACGGCCAACAGGACTCCATCCTCGCGCTCAGGGAGCAGGCCAACCTCGGCGGGATGCTGGCGCCCCGGTTCTTCACCGCCGGAGCCATGATCGACGGCGCGCCTCCCACCTACTCCGACGCGACGGTCGTCACCGACGAGGACCAGGCGCGGCGAGCGGTGGACGCGCGGGTGGTCGCGGGGGTGGATTACATCAAGACCTATACGAAGATTACTCCTCCGCTTCTCAAGGCGATCCTCGACGAGGCGAGCACTTTCCATATACGGGTCACGGCCCACCTCGGCCTGACTGATGCCCGGACCGCCGCGGAAATCGGCATCCGGTCCATCGAGCACATGAGTGGAGTGCCCGAGGCCTCGGTGGCAGACCCCAAGGCCTTCTTCGCGGCGCACCGGGCCGGTTTCTTCACCGGCTGGAACTACTTCGAAAAGAGCTGGGCGACCCTCGATTCCGCCTCGCTCGACCGGGTGGCCCGGGTGCTGGCCGACGCCAAGGTGATCATGATCCCCACGCTGGTGGTGCATGAGACGTTCAGCCGTCTCGACGATCCCGCCATGCTCAACAATCCGGATCTCAAGGCGGTCCCGGATTCGGAGCTTACCCGCTGGAACCTCCCCGACCTCAAGGCGCGGGCCGGTTGGAAGGATGCCGACTACGCCGCGTTTCGGAAATCCCGCCCGATGCAGGATCTCTTTCTGCGTGCCTTTCGCGCAGCCGGAGGGATGATCGCCGCGGGCACCGACGCCACCAACCAGATGCTGGTGCCCGGGGGGAGCGAGCACACCGAACTGGAGCTGCTGGTTGAAGCAGGCCTCACCCCTTCCGATGCGCTGCTCGCGGCGACTCGAAACGCGGCGATCCTGCTCGGTGCCGACTCGCTGGGTATCATCGCGCCCGGCAAGTGTGCCGATCTGGTGATACTGACCGCCAATCCTCTGGACAACATTCGGAACACCCGAAAGATCGAGAGAGTCATGGTGCGGGGCCTCATGGTTCCGGCCGACTCGATCCGTAAGACCTGGTAGCTCGACGGTGTCGCTGTTCCGGCTGCTGATCGGCTGGGCGCTGGTCGCGATCTGGTTTCTCTTGTGGGACCTGGCTCGCCGGCGGTTCCGGAAGAATGGTACCCACCCCGACCTTCCCGCCTCCCGCTGGCCCGCCCTCCGGGCACGGCTGACCCTTCCCCTCATCGAAGCACTCCTGCTGACGTTGTTCGCGAGCCTCTGGTTTGCGAGCCTGGGACACGGAGGATGGCTACTGCTCTTCCTTCTTATCGGCCTCCTCATAGAGCTCCCGGTTCGTCTCCGCGACGGGCATTGGACCATGCCTCCACCCTGGCCGAGGCTGGCCGGGGGAGTGGTGAGGATCGTTGTGGCGGGGGGGGTGTTGGCGTGGCGACTGGGGTGATCGCGGTGAAATGATGTCGATCGCGTGATTGCGATGACGGTATCGAACCGGGAGGGGCGAACCTTGTGTTTGCCCCTCTTGTGTCGGTACCAATGGTGTACGATCCATCACGACACCCGGCGTTCTATCCGCTTGCACGGGTACGATTACGCCCAGCCGGGGTTGTATTTCGTCACCATGTGCACCCAGGACCGGCGGCCTTCTTCGGACGGGTCGCGAACGCGGAAATGCGGCTGAATGCTACGGGAAGGATGGTCCGATCGGTCTGGGAGGGACTCCCCAGGCGCTTTCCGTGGTTGATACTCGATCGATTCGTCTTGATGCCGGATCATTTTCATGGCATCGTCGAAATCGGAGAACAGGCCCATGTTCGGGGCGAACACAAGGTTCGCCCATCCGGCGACGGTCCCAATCGACCGATCGGCCCGTTGATTGGAACCTTGGGGCGGGTCATTCAGGCGTTCAAATCGATCACAACGCACAAATATGTCATGGGCATCCGACACTGGGGGTGGCCACCATTCAATGGACGGCTCTGGCAACGCAACTACCACGACCGGGTCATCCGGGATGGCCAAGCCCTGGAACGGATCCGAGATTACCTGGAGGAGAATCCGCGGAGTGGGTGGATTAGCCAGGATTGTCTGAAGGGAGATAGATTCGATCGGCGGGCAGAGACAGCCCGGTGCCGGGCGAAGACTAGCTTTTGCCGGGCGAAGACAAGCCTCGCCCAACGGCATCGGTCCCCGATCAAAACATGAACGAACCAGCCGACCAAAAACCCCGCATCCGACTGACCTCGCTCTCCCACGGCGCCGGCTGTGCGTGCAAGCTCGGCGCCGCCGAGCTGGCGCAGGTCCTGCGCCACCTGCCAAGC
This sequence comes from Gemmatimonadota bacterium, assembly GCA_041485505.1. Classification (GTDB taxonomy): domain Bacteria; phylum Gemmatimonadota; class Gemmatimonadetes; order Gemmatimonadales; family GWC2-71-9; genus JBDUEA01. The sequence continues at coordinate 7,509 of JBGPJS010000093.1, forward strand.
GTCGAGGATTCGCGCGTCCTGGTGGACGCCGCCTCCCGGGATGATGCGGCGGTGTTCCGGCTCTCGGAGGACCGCGCGGTGGTCGCGACCGTCGACTTCTTCACCCCCATTGTGGACGATGCGGGGACCTGGGGCGCCATAGCCGCCGCCAACGCGGTGAGCGACATCTACGCGATGGGCGCGACGCCGCTGTTCGCCCTGAACCTGGTAGGCTGGCCCCGCGACAAGCTGCCCTTCGAACTGCTGGGGGAAGTCATCCGGGGTGCCGCCGAGATCGCCGCGCGGGCCCGGTGCCTGGTGTTGGGCGGCCACTCGGTGGACGCCTTGGAGCCGCACTTCGGCATGGTGGTCATCGGCGAGGCCCATCCGGACCGGTTGCTTACCAACGCGGGGGCCCGAGCAGGCGATTTCCTGGTTCTCACCAAGCCGCTGGGGACCGGCATCCTGAGCACGGCCCTCAAGCGCGGGTTGATCGATGAGGCCGGAATGGCTCAAGCGATCCACTCCATGACCACCCTGAACGAAGGGGCCTCGCGGGCGGCATTGGCCCACGGGGTGAGCGCCGCGACCGACGTGACCGGGTTCGGCCTCATTGGACACCTGACGCACGTGCTCAACGCGAGTCGGGTGTCGGCGGAGCTCTGGTTCGACCAGCTCCCGCTCCTCGAACGCGCGCTCGATTTTAGCCGGCAGGGGGTGGTGCCCGGCGGCACCAACCGGAACTACCAGGCTGCCGGCAACGTGACCTGGGCCGAGGATCTCGCTACGCCAGAGCGTCACCTGATGGTGGATGCCCAGACATCGGGCGGACTGCTACTCTCGGTGCCGGAGAAGAACCTGGACGCGCTGGTGGCGGGGCTGAGGACGGAGGAATGTCTCGCGGTCGCGGTGATCGGACGGCTGGCGCCCGGCCCCGCGGGGGCGATCACGGTGCGCCTCCAATCCAGGTAACGCTTCCACGTCAGCAGGTTCTTTGAATTGAGCCGTTCAACCGCGGCAGGATCCCCCGGCACCGGGGAGGTCTCGGGGTCCATCAGGTTATCTTTCCTGAGCGCGGCGGTCCGGCCCGGATGACGACACCGGCTCCCACGCTGTTCCCCTTCCAGGGAGTCCCGTGTGTCAGCCTACAAGCCCGAGCAGTGCCGTCTGACCGTTCGCGGGCGCGAGTTGCATTTCGTCTCCTATGAGGGCCGAGAGGCCAACGATCGGCGCGGAGAAACCGAGATGCCTGCCATGTGGTATCTCATGTGCGAGGGCAAGCGCTGCCCGGCCATCCCCCATGTGGTGGATCAACCACCCGCCGAGGTGGACCTGGCGCTTCGGCTCTGGGCTGAGACCAACGTGTTTGGATCGGTCGTCCAATTCCCGGCCGGTACCCGCGCTCGCCGGGCTCCGACCGACCAGCGCAACGATTGGTGGGCGCCGAAATAAGCGCTCTGAGAGAACTGCTGGTTGCCCTTACTCCACCAACCCCACCTCCCTCCCGATCCCTAACCGCTTGGCCTCCCCCACCACGTAGCGCGCCGCCGCGACATCCTCGATTCCGAGTCCCAGCGACTTGAAGAGCGTCAGCTCCCGGGCGGAGCGCCGGCCGGGGTGTCGACCGACCAGAACATCCCCGAGCTCCGCCTGGATATGTTCAGCGGTGAGTCGGCCCTCCTTGATGGGAATCAGAAGATCTCCCGCTTCGTTGAGGGCCGAGTCCCGCGCATCCACAAAGAGCCGTGACCGGTACACTGCTGTCGCATCGAGCTCGCGGGTCTCTGCGGTCGACGAACCAACCGCGTTCAGGTGGACTCCGGCCTCCAGCCATTCACCCTGGAGCACCGGCTCTCGGGCGGCAGTCACGGTGCAAACGATGCTGGCACCGCGCACCGCATCGGCGGGGGTGTTCACCACCTCGGCCCTGATCCCGTGCCGCTGCTCCCCCTGGTCGGCCAGCCGGTGGGCCCGCTCGGCCGACCGGTTCCAGAGCCGCACTCTCCTGATATCCCGAACCGCGCACATGGCCGCAAGGTGAGACTCGGCCTGTACCCCGGCACCCAGGATCGCGAGATCATCCGCATCCCGGCAGGCAAGGTGGTCGGTGGCCACACCGGAGACCGCCGCCGTGCGGATCGCGGTGATGGCGCCCGCCTCGACGACCGCCAGCAGTTCGCCGGTGGCGGGATCGAGGTACAGCACGGCGCCCTGATGGCTGTCCCGACCGGCCGCATGGTTTCCCGGAAAGACCGAGATCACCTTCACCCCGAGCGCCGGTGGGGTGGCAACCCAGGCTGGCATCGAGACCAGGATGCCGGAACCGTCCGGGAGCCGGATCGGGGTACGGAGCGGCTGGATGGTCTCGCCGCGGGCCCGAGCGGCGAGCGCATCCGCCATGAGCGCAATGCACTCACGCATGGGAAGAAGCCGCTCGACATCGGAGCGGGTGAGGATCAGCATGGTATACCTCCTGTCCCGGAGGCCCGGTGCTTGTGCCGGGCTCGAACCGAATTAGGATAGCGGAAGAATCGAAGCCAAGAAAGGAAGCCATGGGCATCCGCTGGACCTCTGACCGCCTCGATCAGCTCGAGAACGCCGCGCGGAAGGGGCTCAAGGTGGCCCTGAGGCGCCGGGGTACCGAGTACGTGGTAGTGGCCCTCCGCCTCGGCACCGAGCGCCGACGTGATGCGCTCATCGCCCGGCTGCCGATGACGGGGGAGGAGCTGGTGTTCGTGCTGGACGATCTTGAGGGCTTCCAGGTTATTCCCTGAGCGCGGACCGGCAGGCGGGCAGGCGGGCAGGCGGGCAAAACGAGACAGGCACAATCGAACCGAGCCGCGCAAACGAGACCGCTGTGGCCCCTCTTGCCCTTCCGCCCGCCAGCCCGCCGGCCCTCCTCTCTTGACCTTTCCCGTCCCCGGCCCCACCCTCAAGGTATGTTCACCAAGCTCCTGGTAGGCCTGGACGGGTCACCCCAGTCCCAGGTGGCGCTGGCACAGGCGATTCAGATCGGGCGGCGGTTCCGCTCGACCATCGTGCTCTGCCACATCACCCGGACCGAGCTGTTGGAGCGCCAGCCGTTTCAGAGCCCCCCTCCGACGGGCCAGGCGCCAGCTCCCGGCGCCGGTGAATTCGCGAGCTTTGCCCAGGGGTTGCTGACTGACGCGGCGCGCCAGGTGACCCAAGCGGGACTGGTCGCGGATACCGCCTACCGGACTGGCGAGGTGGTGACCGAGTTGCAGGCCTTGGCCGAGCGTACCGACGCAATCTTCGTGGGACGGTTTGGGACGCTGGGCGGCGCTGACCCGCTCGGTCCCGACACCCGGGAGCTGATCCAGCGCTCGCCATCGCCGGTGTTCGTCTGCGGCACCACGGTGAGCCCGATGGACCGTTGCGCCGTGGCGATCGACGGTGAAGCGCCGAGCATGAGCGC
>JBGPJS010000094.1:0-10576 GCA_041485505.1 Gemmatimonadota bacterium
GGGAAGATCGACCTCATCGAATCGTTGCTGCCCCGTGTGGACGAGATCCTCATCGGCGGCGCCATGGCCTGCACCTTCTTCAAAGCGATGGGATTGGAGACGGGGAACTCTCTGGTCGAGGCCGACCGTATCGAGCTGGCTAGGAGCTTGATCTCCAAGGCGGGGACGAAACTGGTGCTCCCGCCCGGGGCAGTCATTGCGACCGAGCTCAAATCTGACACCACGATTAAGAGCGTCCCTCGCGACGGGATCCCGGCCGGCTGGGCCATGTTTGATATCGACGAATCCGCCCGGAAGGACTTCGGGGCCCGGATCCGCAAGGCTGGTACGGTCCTCTGGAACGGACCGATGGGAGTCTTCGAGACTCCGCCTTTCGACCAGGGTACCCTTGCCATCGCGCAGGCGATGGCGGACGCGACGGCCACTGGTGCCGTGACCGTGGTAGGCGGCGGGGATTCCGCAGCGGCGGTCGCGCAGGCGGGGCTGGAGTCGAAGATGACTCACGTGTCGACCGGTGGTGGAGCCTCGCTGGAATTCCTGGAGGGGAAAGTCCTGCCTGGGGTGGCAGCACTTGACGACATCTGATTGTGCGGCACGGAAGTGCTGGGTGCTGGGTGCTGAGAGCTAGGTGCCAGGTGCTAAGTGCTAGGCGGTGTGTGATGGAGAAGAATCCTCTGCCGAGACAGGCGTCGTACTCTTCAATCTAAAGAACATCCTCCCACATGATGAGATATGGCCAATGGAAGTTTCTGCCACCGGGAGTGACGTGCAACCTACGGAACCCGCCCCTGGCGCCTGGCCCGACCCAGCGACCCCCTTCCAACTGTTAACGAACAGTCTTGACGGTATTGGTGCCGAGCTTTCGTCCCACTTGCCGGAAGGTCACCTCGATCAGATGTTTCACGGCAAGAAGAGCATCCAAGGCTTTCTCCTCTGGGCGCACTCTGTCTCGGGGGTACTTATCGACGGACGCCCGACGGCTGCCAGTGTGAAGGCACTCAACTTTCGGCAGCTTGCCTCGGTCTCAGCTGACGTCCACGCGGTCTTGAAGTGCCTGACCTTGGCAGCTCTCGCCCGCTCGCCCCGCTCGGGTCCCGTGCCAGCAAGATTAGACGGTTTACCCCTGATGTTGTGGTCTAGACCGGTTGATGGAGGCGACCGCGTCTCAATCGCAGCGCGCCCTGCGCACTTAGCGCCCAGCACCAAGCACCCAGCACGCGCACTTAGCACTTCGCAACCTTCCTTCCCCTGACTCAGATGCGCCCCCTGACCTACGCCGCGAACTGGAAAATGCACCTCCCGCCCCGCGAGGCCCGGGCCTTCGCGAAGCGGTTCCTCGAGCTCACCGCACCGGCCGTAGGGCGCGAGCTGTGGTTCTTCCCAGCAGCGGTGTCTTTGGAAGCGACCACCGGCGCCTTCCGGCAACGCCACGACGTCCGCATCGGCGCTCAGGACGTACATTGGGAGTCGAAAGGCGCGTTTACGGGGGCCACGTCCATTCCGCTGGCGCAAGGCGCCGGGGCCGTGGGTGCTCTGGTGGGCCACTCGGAGCGGCGCCACCTCTTCGGAGAGTCCGATGAGGAAACCGGGAAGAAGGTGCGCGCCCTCCTCGCGGCTGGGCTCATGCCGTTGCTCTGCGTGGGCGAGAAACTATCCGAGCGCGCGGCCGGCGACACCGAATCGGTGGTCTCCCGCCAGCTCGAGGCCGGACTCGCGGAGGTGGCGTCGCAATTGGCGAAGGTGGTCATCGCCTACGAGCCGGTCTGGGCCATCGGCACCGGCCGCAACGCGACGCCGCAGGATGCAGCGCTGGTGCATGGCTCCATCCGCCGGGTGCTCAAGCGCCTGGGAGCCTCCGAGCGGATGCGGGTCCTCTATGGCGGCAGCGTGAACAAAGCCAACGCGATCGCGCTGCTGGCGCAGGAGGAGATCGACGGCGTGCTGGTGGGTGGGGCCAGCCTGGACCCGGAGGGTTGGGCGGAGATCGTTGGCACGGGCGCTTGAGCGAGAGCGGTCGCTACATTCGAGCTGCCCGCCTGCCCGCCTGCCCGCCTGCCCGCCTGCCCGCCTGCCCGCCTGCCCGCCTGCCCGCCTGCCCGCCGCTTCCGCCCCTCCCGCCACTCAATTATCTTCCCGCCCGACTCCAAAGGGCCCCTATGTACTATCTGTTGCTGACGTTGCTCGTTCTCGACGCGCTGCTCCTTGCGGCCGTTGTTCTGCTCCAGGCGGGGCAGGGTGGTGGACTCGCTTCACTGGGCGGTGGGACCACCGACCTCGTGGTAGGGGGACGCCAAGCCGCCAACCTGCTCACCAGGCTGAGCTGGTGGTGCGGCGGGATTTTCCTCTTTCTCTCTCTTCTATTGAGTATCGCCTCGGCCCGACGGGGTTTGGGCAGCAGCGAAGTCCAGGACCGGCTGCGACAGGCCGCGCCGGCTCCAGCCCAGTCCGCGCCGTTGCCGATCCAGAGCGCGCCAGCTGCGACGCCGGGCACCACCACACCGGCGGGCACCCCGGTCCCGACCGCGCCGCCAAAGGCTACGACCCCGGCACCCCAGGCGCCGAAGAAGCCCGCCCAGTAATGTCCGTTCCGGATTTCTCGCGCGGGGTGACCGAATGACCGATCGCCCCGCGTTTGTGTTGCTCGAGGATGGAACCTGGTACTCCGGAACCACGCCGCGATCCTACCCCCCTTCGTTCGGCGAAGTCGTGTTCACCACCAACCTGAGTGGCTATCAGGAGACCTTCACTGATCCCAGTTATCTCGGCCAGATCGTCGTCATGACGGCACCCATGATCGGCAACTACGGGGTGAACGCCGAGGACATGGAGTCGGAAAAGCCGCGAATCAGCGGCGTCGTAGTGCGGGAGCTGGCACGCCGGGCTTCCAACTGGCGGGCCACGAAGGGATTGGAGGAGTGGCTGGCGGAGTTTCGAATCCCCGTCATCGAGAATGTGGACACCCGGCGCCTTACCCGGCATATCCGGGAGCAGGGCGCCATGCGGGGGGTCATTGCCGAAGGTCGGGAACCCTCGCCCGAAATTACCCTGCAGTTGATGGCCTCACCGTCGATGGAGGGGCTGGATCTCGCCACTCGGGCAACTACACCTTCCAGCTGGGAAGAAGGAGAAGGCCCCCACATCGTAGCCGTCGACTACGGAATGAAGCGGAACATCGTCCGGATGCTCGCGGCCTCGGGGTTTCGGGTCACCGTCGTGCCCGCCGAGACCACCGCGGCGGGGGTGAGAGCACTCAAGCCGGATGGGCTTTTCCTCTCCAATGGCCCTGGTGACCCGGCCGCGGTTACCTACGCTTTCCCTACCATCCTGGAACTGACGACGTCCGGCCTTCCCACCTTCGGGATCTGTCTCGGTCACCAGCTGCTGGGTCTCGCCTTTGGGGGGGAGACCATCAAACTCCCCTACGGCCACCGAGGAGGGAACCACCCGGTGCGGGATCTGGCGACCGGGAAGGTACTCATCACCGCCCAGAATCACGGATTCGCTGTCAAGGGAGACACCAGTGGCGTGCCCGGAGCTCCTGGACTCGAGGTCACCCATCTGAACCTAAACGACGGTACCGTGGAAGGTGTTCGGCACAAAGAACTTCCGGTCTTCGCTGTGCAATACCACCCGGAGGCCTCTCCGGGACCGCACGACGCCTACCCACATTTCGCCGAATTCATGCGCCTTCTGGGGCCCAAAACCCCCTCCAGTGCCCCAACCTCTTGACAGTCAACGGGTAAGCTCGTACTGTCAGTCAGTGGGGCACCTGGCTCAGGGTGCCCTAAATGATGATCCGTCAGGGGGATGCATGACCAAGGCCGATCTCGTCGAGCAGGTCACCGCCTCAATCGCGCGCACTGCCGGTCCGATGATCTCCAAGAAGGATTGCGCCCGAGTGGTTGACGCCTTCCTCGACGCCGTGAAGGATGCGCTTAAGGCGCAGAACAACATTGAGGTACGGGGCTTCGGCACTTTCAAGATCCGACGCCGCAAGACCAGGATGGCCCGGAATCCTCGCACTGGAGATCCGGTCGAGGTGGCCGCCCGTCCGGTTCCGGTGTTCAAGCCCAGCAAGGAGTTGCGGGCATTGGTCGCCGACGAACCGCTCCCGAGCGAGCCCCCGGGTAATTGAGCCGAGCGGTTGGTGCAGGGTCCGGGGAGCCGAACCAGCTTCGGCTCCCCTTCGTTTTCGAGTCAGCGGGACTCGGTGCCTCTGTGTTCTCATCCTTGCCCGGCAAGCCTTGAGGGTGACTGCGAAAGCGGCAATACTTCCTCCATGACCGCCGTTCAGACCTCGACCATCCGCGTCCGTCTTCTGCTGTTTGCCAGCTACGCCGATCTGGTCGGCCAGGAATCGGTCGAGCTGGTGCTCCGCGCGCCCGCAACAGTCGCTGATGTCGTCCGCCAGGCGCGCGCGGTGCTGCCGGCGGGAGACCGGATTCCCGAGCGGCCGCTCGCGGCGGTGAACCTGCTCCATGGCAAGCTCGACTCCCCGGTGTCCGATGGGGACGAGGTGGCGCTCCTTCCGCCGCTGGCCGGAGGCTGAGCGTGGAGCATTTGAGCCATCAGCCGGTGGATCCGGCCAGTCTCATTGCCGCGGTGCAGACCCCCGAGCGCGGAGGGATTGCCGTGTTCGTGGGAGTCGTCCGCGATCATCAGGCTGGCCGGACCGTCGCTCGGCTGGAATACTCGGCCTACGAGCCGATGGCGGAGGCCGAGTGCGCGCGGATTGTGGCCGAGGCCGCGGCCCGTTGGCCCGTCTCGGTGGCGATGCAGCATCGTCTCGGAGCTCTGGCGATCGGTGATGTCGCGGTGGTGGTCGCGGCCGCGTCGGCGCACCGGGCGGAGGCCTTTGCCGCCTGTCGTTCGGTCATCGACGCGGTGAAACGCCGGGTCCCGGTGTGGAAGAAGGAATTCTACGCCGACGGCACGGTCGCATGGGTGGACCCGACCGACGCGGACGGGCGGGCCGGCGGGCAGGCGGGCAGTGAGGGGCCAGACTCCATGAGCAGCAGCCTACTGAGGAGTGGCAAGTGAGCAGTCCGCCGTCCCGCCCTCCCGCCCTCCCGCCCGTTGTCGACCGTCTCGGCCGCCCCCTCGGCAGTCTCCGCCTTTCGGTGACCGACCGCTGTAACCTCCGTTGCCGCTACTGCATGCCCGAGGACGAATACGTCTGGCTGCCGCGGCAATCGATCTTGAGTTTCGAGGAGATCGATCGGTTGGTCGGCCTCTTCGGCTGCCTCGGCGTCCACAAGATCCGCCTGACCGGTGGTGAACCGCTGCTCCGGCAGGACTTGCCCGATCTGGTCACCCGAATATCTCGGCACGCCCATGTCACCGACCTGGCCCTCACCACCAACGGGGTTCTCCTGGCCCGGTACGCCGCTTCCCTGAAGGCAGCGGGACTGACCCGCGTCACCATCAGCCTGGACACGCTGCGGCCTCTGCGGATGCTGGAATTTGCCCGGAGCGCCCGTCACGCCGATGTGCTGCGAGGCATTGTGGCGGTGCGGGATGCGGGGTTCCCGGACACCAAGGTCAACAGCGTCGTGATACGTGGGTTTAATGACGATGAGTTGGAGGATCTGATCGAGTTCGGCCGAGCCGAGGAGGTGGAGATCCGGTTCATCGAGTACATGGATGTGGGTGGTGCCAACCAATGGTCCCTGAGCCAGGTCGTCTCGCGGCAGGAGATCCTCGACCGGCTGTCGCGGCGCTATGGACCGATCGAGCCGGTGGCGGAGAGCGCGATCTCCCGGGCGCCCGCCGACCGGTTTCGCCTGGACGACGGGACGACCTTCGGTATCATCGCCTCCACCACGGCCCCATTCTGCCGCGATTGCGATCGGGCCCGCCTCACCGCGGATGGGGACTTCCTGCTTTGTCTCTATGCCGAAGAGGGACTTGATCTCCGCGAACCGCTGCGTAGCGGCGCATCCGACGAGGACATCGTTCGGCTCATCGCCGCCGCGTGGGCCGAGCGGACCGACCGGGGAGCGGAGGAGCGAGCGGTGCGCGCCGATCGCGGGGTGTTGTACCAGTTGGCCACGCTCAAGGCGGACCCCCATCGGGAGATGCATACCCGGGGTGGGTAGGCGGACAGGTGGACAGGCGGACAGGTGGACAGGTGGACAGGCGGACAGGCGGACAGGCGGACAGGCGGACAGTGTGGGACGTTGGAGGTTAACTAGAGGAAGCTATGATCCTTGACCATAGGCACGACTCACTCGACCGGCACGGGCGAAATCTCGACCCGCCCGCCGGCCCGCCGGCCCGCCCGCCCGCCTGATGCCCCTCCACAACGCTCTCATCGAACCCCGGATTCCTCCCAATACCGGCAACATAGCCCGGCTCTGCGCGGGGGCGGACGTACCGCTTCACCTGATCGGCCCGCTGGGCTTCGAGGTGGACGACCGCGGCGTCAAGCGCGCCGGGCTTGACTACTGGGACAAGGTGGATCTCTGGGTGCACCGGGACTGGTTCGCCTTTCGCGACGCGATTGCCCGGGAGCGCTGTCTCTACTTCTCGGCCAATGCGGATCGGGACTACACGGAGGCCCCGTTCCGGTCCAACAGTGTCCTGATTTTCGGGAACGAGACCGATGGGATGCCACCGAAGATTCTCGAGAAGCATCCGGAGCTCTGCTTCCGGGTCCCGATGCCGGGCGATGTGCGCAGCATGAACCTCGCGAATGCGGTCAGCGTGGTGCTCTACGAGGGACTGCGCCAGCTCGGGATGTCGGATGGGACCCCACCCCCGACCCTGGACATTCCCGCCGAGGCGGATCGACGCCCCCGACGCCCGCGACGCGGCCGAGGCAATGGTAGACGCCGTTGACCGGCAGGTAGGGGGTGCCTTTTCATTCACACCTTGCGACGCCGCATCCCGCCCCATATACTAGCGCCTCACCCCTCGATGTCCGCACCACCCAGCAACCGTCACGTAGTCCAAGTTGAAATCGAGGCAGCCGAGCGGCTTCACCACCCTCTCCATCCGCGGTTCTCCGTACCTACCTGCTAGGAGGAGCGATGCTCAAACGATTGGTCTGGATGGCCTTGCTTTCTGGCGCCGTCCTGGCGCCAGACGGTCTCAGCGCCCAGGATCGCGAGGTCAAGGGCACGGTGGTGCGCGCCGAGGACAAGCAGCCGCTCTCGGACGCCATCGTGTCCCTGGTGGGTGGCCGGGTGCTGACACGAACGGGGCCTACGGGGCGCTTTACGATCAGCGTGCCGGCCGGGGCGGTGCGGCTCGCGGTTCGGGCGATTGGCTATCGGCGCCAGGAAGTGGCCGTGGGTCCGGATGAGAGCGAGGTGGTGATCGCTCTGGTCCAGGACGTCTTCAAGCTCGATGAGGTGGTGGTCACAGGACAGGCCACGGGGGTAGAGCGGCGGAATGCCGCCACGTCCACGGCCATCGTGACCGGAGAAGACATCAACGTGGTGCCCTCGACCTCGGTGGATCGGGCCCTGCAGGGGCGTATCGCCGGGGCCAACATTCAGGCCAACTCGGGTGCTCCCGGGGCCGGCATGCAGATCCAGATCCGGGGTAACAACACCGTGATTGGTGCGCCGGACCCGCTGATCGTGGTGGACGGGGTGATCTACAGCAACAATTCGATCCCTTCGGGACTTTCCTCGGTGACCGTCAGCAGCCGCAACGTGAACCAGGGGGACAAGCAGGACGATGCGACCAACCGACTGGCCGACCTCGATCAGAACGACATCCAGAGCATTGAAGTCCTGAAGAGTGCTGCGGCGTCGTCGATCTATGGGGCCAAGGCGGCCAACGGGGTGGTGATCATCACCACCAAGCGGGGGCAGGTAGGGAAGCCGCACGCGACTATCTCACAACGGGTCGGCTTCTCGGAACTGCTGCGGGGTCCGGCGCCGCGAGCGTTCGACACCACCCAGGCATTCGCGCTGTATGCGAATTCTGGAGATCCGGTGGCGGACTCTACCGCGCAAGTTCTGGTACGGAGTTTTCTGGTCAACGGACAGCTGCCGGTATTCGACCATTTGAAGGAAGTGGCGGGGAACAAGCCCGCCAACTACGAGTCCCTGCTTGATGTGAGCGGGGGCACGGAGGCCACCAAGTATTACGCCAGCGGCTCCTGGAGCCACGACGGCGGAATTGTTACCAATACCAAATCGGAGCGACAGGGCCTCCGCTTCAATCTCGAGACGAAGCTGAGCAGCCGGTTCGACTTCACCCTGACCAACGCCTTTACTCGGAACGCCAACGACAAGGGCTTCACCAACAACGACAACGGCGGTGGGAGCATCACGTATGTCCTGGCGTACATCCCGAGCTTCATTCCCCTCACGCCCGTGAATGGGGTCTATTCGAAGCCGGCGATCAACTACTTCAACGCCAATCCTCTCCAAACCGTTCAGTTGGCAAAGAACAATGAGACCACGGTGCGGTACACCGGTGGAGCCTCGCTCACCTTCCACGCTCTGTCCAGCGACCACAGCAGCCTCAACGTGGTGGCCGCCGGTGGCCTCGATTTCTTCAACCAGAAGAACAAGCTGGTGGCACCGGCCGATCTGCTCTTCGAACAGATTCAGACCAACCCGGGTACGGTGACCTTGGGCGATGCCGACAGCCGAGCGGTCAACTGGAACCTGAACGCGCTGCACACCTATGCGCCGGCCTCGCAGGCCTGGCGAGCCAGCACGTCGCTGGGGATGCAATACGAGGATCAGCAATTGAATCGCTCACGGGTCACCGCCCGTGGCGTACCCTCCGGGCAGACCAACGTCAACCAGGGTGCGGTGCTGACGGGGCCGGTGGAGCTCGATGCCGAAGAGCGGTCCTTCGCGTTCTACGGGCAGGAGGAGGTGCTGACCCTGCAGGAACGGCTGCTGGTGAGCGCCGGCCTCCGGGCCGAACGGAGCAGCGTGTTCGGGGATGTCAAGAAGTATTTCGTCTATCCCAAGGTTTCCGGCTCCTACCGTTTCCCGGGGCTGCTGGGGGAGGGAAGCGAGTTCAAGATCCGGGCGGCCTATGGGCACACCGGAAATCAGCCGTTGTTCGGCCAGAAGTTCACCACCCTCACCGGCGGTCAGGTGATCGACGGAAAGGTGGGGACCGTGGTGAGCAACACATCCGGCAGCCCCAACATCAAGCCGGAACGGATTCGAGAAATCGAAGGTGGCATCGATGCCGAGGTGTGGCAGGGCAAGGCCAATTTCCAAGTGACGGTGTATCGCCGGACCACCTCGGACCTGCTGCTGAGCGGCGCCCCGATCGCATCGAGCGGGTTCGGTGAGATCATCCAGAATGGGGGCCACCTGCGCAATTCCGGTATCGAGATCGCGGCCGGCATCGCCCCGATCACCACGCCGGACTTCAACTGGACGTTCCAGACCACGTTCCAGCGAAATCGGAACCTGGTGCTTGACCTCCCCGACTCCAATGGCTTCCGTCCCACCTCGGCGGGGTTCGGCCTGTCCTTTGGCGAGTTCTTTGTGCAACCGGGTCGGCCCGCCGCCCAGATCATCGTCACCGACGACCAGGGAAACACGGTCTTCGTCGGGGATGCCAATCCCGACTTCAAGTGGTCGTTCATCAATGACTTCACCTATCGGGGACTGACGCTGTCCAGCTTGATTGACTGGCAACACGGCGGGTTCGCCCAGAATCAGACCCTCTCGCTCTACGACTGCAACGGCCTTGCGCCCGACGGCGGCCAGCCCTCCGGTCAGGCCCGTACCAATGCCTGTTTGAACACCGGCGACGGCCGCCCGTTCGTCCAGTCCACCACGTTCCTGAGAGTCCGGGAGATCAGCCTGGCCTACGCCATTCCCAGGGGCGTGGCCCAGCGGCTCTTTGCCGGGGCCGAGTCGGCCAGGATTAGCCTGACGGCGCGGAACCCGTTCATCCACACCAACTACTTCGGCTACGACCCCGAGTCCAGCAACTTCGGCCAGCAGGCCATCACCCGGAACATCGACCTCGGGCCCTATCCACCTTCACGCAGCTTCGCCTTCAACATCACCGTGGGGTTCTGACCATGCGCGCCTCTTTCCGATACTCCGTCAGTCGCGCGGCCATTGCGGTGGTGCTCCTTGGAGCGCTTTCGGCCTGCGGCGATTTCAACGTGACCGACCCGAACAATGCCCAGCTGGACGACTTCGTCAACAATCCGAACAAACAGAAGGCCGCCGCGGTCGCGACCGGCATCTTCTCCGGCGCCCGCACCGGCATCCAGACCTATATCTGGCGCCTGGGGTCGATGGGACGGGAAGGCGCCAACCTGGCCGGCAACAACCAGCCCGACTTCATCGAGCCGTTCTTCGGGCCGGTGGCCCCGGGTGGGTCGTTTGGCGGTACGCTCTGGCTGGATAGGTACGCCAATATCCGGACGATCAATACCTACCTGGACGCGATTCCGCGGGCGCCGGATTTGAGTGCCAGTGAACTGGCGGCATCCATCGGGATGGGCCAGACCCTCAAGGCGCTTGCCTTCTGGTATCTGATACAGACCAGGGCCAGTTACGGCGCTCCGGTCGATGTCGACCGCCCCGTAACCGCGGCGCCGGCCCCGTTCGTGAGCGAGGACAGCGTCTAC
>JBGPJS010000095.1:0-10556 GCA_041485505.1 Gemmatimonadota bacterium
CGGCTACTTTCCGGCCAGAGTCTGCTTGCTCCGCGCCATTGTCGCACTAGCTTTGAACCTTGTGCTGGATCGCCAACCTGCAGTGCCATCGCCAGTCTTGCCACGGGGGGTACCAGCGGCCATGATCGGCCTCTTCCCGGCGCCCGTCCGGCCATGACGCGCCCATCGGTTCCCGAAGAGCGGCATGTTTTATCCCGGGACCTCTCAGTCTTCCTGGTTCAATTCTCCATTGCCCTTCATAAGAACGCCGCGTATCCGCAGGGACATCCGCTGCTCCTCTCGGCCGTCGAGGCGGTCACGCTTCGGCTCACCTCCATGCTCAACGACCGGCCGGTCCTCTCCCTGGGTGTCACGAAGAACCAGCTGGTCATCGAGGGGGGAGCGACCGATCCCAGCAATCCGGTTCTGCGAGAGCTGGCCCAGCGCCTATACCGTCATCAGCTCGGCGCCATCAAGTTCTCCCAGGGGGTCGGTCCCGATGAGGTCGCCGATCTGCTCAAGACCATCGGCGCCGACAGCGGACGCGACGCCCAGCCTCTAGGGCTGCGTCCGGCCGAGGAGCTCCAGCGCTGGCCCCACGTCCGCCTCTTCCCGATGGCGTTCGATCAGCTGGAACTGGCGGGCGAGGACTCCCGGCCACCTGAGGAGCTTCCCGAAACCCGCTCGGCCATCCTGTGGCAGAGCCTGGCGGCCGCGGCCCTTCAGGCACAGGACCTCGGTCCCCACGCGCCCTCTCTGGAACCCGCCGACGTGGCCAAGGCCATCAACGAGCAGAAGCGGGACGTTTCCTACGATCGGGTCATCGTGAACTACCTCCTTCAGCTGAGCCGGGAGCTGCGGCTGAGTCAGGGGGGGGAGGCGTCGGTCCTTCAGAAACGGTTGACTGGTCTGATGGGGGGACTGAAGCCGGAGGTACTCAAGCAGCTGCTCGAGCTGGGCGGTGAGATGGCCCAGCGGCGGCAACTGGTGAACGATGCGTCTCATACGATGCCGGTGAATGCGGTCCTCGAGGTGGCGCGAGCCGCCTCCGCCGCCTCGCAACAGACCATTTCCCACTCGCTGCTGCGGCTGCTGTCCAAGCTGGCGAGCCACGCGGAGGAGGGGGCCTCGCCGATCCGGGCCGACGCCGACGCCGCCCTCCGCGATACCGTCCGACAGCTGGTGGACGGCTGGACCCTTGACGATCCCAACCCCGAGTCCTACACCCACCTCCTGGAACGACTTTCCCGCCCCGCGAGCGCGCCGACGGCACCCGAAGGCGCTGCGGAATCCGAGGCCCACCGGATTGTGAAGATCAGTCTCGAGATCGGGGCCTATGGCGAATCGGTCTGGCGGGCGGCCGACGAGATGGTCAGTCTGGGCCAGGTCACCACGCTGCTCGACATGCTCGATCAGACCAAGGATCGAGAGCTGATCGTAGAGGCGTACTGGCAGCACCTCGCGACGCCCGAGTGCGTCCGCCGACTGCTGCTCATGAATGAAGGCCGGGATTTCGACGCCGTCGAACGGATTCTGTCGCGGATGGGGCTGACCGCGGCCGAGCCGATGCTCGACGCGCTCGAGGTCACCGACAGCCGTACGACCCGCCGCCGCCTGCTCACCCGCCTGGGCCAGCTCGGCATGGAGATCGGGCCGATGATCATGGCCCGGCTACCCTCGTCGCCGTGGTTCGTGCAGCGGAACCTGCTCGCGCTCCTCGGCACCCTTCCCACCTGGCCCCCCGGGTTCTCCCCCATCTCCTACGCCGAGAATGCCGATTCCCGGGTACGGCGGGAGGCCATCAAGCTGATGCTCCGGCTGCCCTCGCTCAAGGATGGCGCGGTGGTTTCGGGACTTGGGGACAGTGATCCTCAAATCGTGCGGTTGGCCCTGGGTGCCGCACTGGAGGGATGCCCGGTGGCGGCGGGACCCCGGCTCATGCTGGTTCTCAACAACAAGGACACTGCGCCGGAGGACCGGGTGCTTAGCGTTCGGGTGCTTGCCACGCTGCACACCTCTGCCGCCCGGGACTGGCTGCTGGCGCGCACCCTCGCGAAGCAACGGTGGTTTCGTGGCCCCCGGCTTCAGCATAAGTCGCCTGAGATGCTGGCCGCACTCTCCGGTCTCGCGACTTATTGGCGCCAGGAGCCCAAGGCTTCGACGCCGCTTCGCCTGGCCGTAGCCAGCAACGATCCTGAAATTCGCGCCGCTGCGGGGGGGACCGCCGCGTCATGAGCGACCCGATCCGCTTTCTCACATCGTTCGGCCAGGCGCTCTCGACGATGACCCTCTATTCCGACGGGCACCCGGCGCGGGAGCGCGCACTGGACGCCTCGTTCGAGCAGCTGCAGGCCCTGGTCGCGACCGAACCGTTGCCGCTCTTCTCCTTCCTCGACGGCGAAGTGATTTACGGGCAGCAGGTGATCCGGGATCTCAAGGGCTGGGATTGGGGCACCCGCCTGGCCAAGGCCAGCATCCAGCGGGTTGAGTTTGTCGGTACTGTAACCCGAGAGGAATACGAGGGGTTCCTCGCCGATGTGTTCCAGCGACTGACCTCGGCCGAGCTGGACACGGCGGAGGCACGGCAGCTCCAGCGGCCCAGCATCCGGTTTGGCGCGATCGGAGTGCGGGGCGCGGACACGGAGGCGGCCGCGATGGCGGTGGCCACCGTGACGATGGCTTACACGCTGGAGGAGGAAGCCGCGACCGTGCGGTGGATGCACGACCAGGTGGCCACGACCGGCGGGCTTCCGCTGCTCGAGGCCGAGGCGGTGGTCCGCTCGCTTTCATTGGCCATGCATGGCCACAGCCACGTGATTCTGCCGTTGCTGCAGCTCAAGAGCTTCGATCAATACACCACCACCCACTCCTCGAACGTGGCGGTGCTCGCCATGGCGCTGGCGGAGTACATGGGCCTGGCTGCGAAGGACGTCCGCGCCTTCGGCGTGGCGGGGTTGCTGCATGACCTGGGCAAAGTCCGGATTCCCAAAGAAATCCTCACCAAGCCCGGGGCATTCACTGATGAGGAGCGGCGGGTCATGCGGCAGCACCCCTCCGAGGGGGCGCGCCTCATCCTGGAGCGGGAAAAGCGGCTGGACCTGGCGGCCGTGGTGGCCTACGAGCACCACATCATGCTGAACGGCACCGGATACCCCCCCCTGCAGTTCCCGCGCGAGTGCCACTACGGAAGCAAGCTGGTGCATGTGTGCGATGTCTATGATGCGCTCTGCACCAACCGTCCCTACCGCGACGCATGGCACTCCGAGATGGCCCTCGCCTACCTCGAGGAACGCAGCGGTGTGGATTTCGATCCCGACCTCTCGACCGCTTTCTGCACCATGATGCGCCAGTGGACTCAGCAGCGGGTGGCGATAGCGGAGTAGGGAGCAGGGAAGGAGGTGGTGGGGCGTGTTGAACGCGGGTCGGCGCCTGCCTGCCGGCCTGGTCTATCTCGTCCAGGTGTCGGCTCTGGCTGTCGCGTATCTGGCAGTGGCCAGGTTCGGGCTCCAGTTCGCGTCGATCGGCAAGAACGTCTCGCTGGTCTGGCCCCCGACTGGCGTTGCGCTCACGGCGATCGCCCTCCTTGGACCCCGCGTCGCCCCCGGTATTCTCGCCGGCGCGTTCATCGCAAATCTGGAAACTGGAGTCCCGGTGCTCGCGGCCCTGGGCATCGCCATTGGGAACACCGGCGAGGCGCTTCTGGCCGGGTACGTCCTGCGCCGGGTGGCCGGCGGCCCGACCGGACTCAACCGGTTGAAGGATGTCCTCGCCCTGGTCATCGTGGCTGCGCCGGCCGGTGCGCTGGTCAGCGCCGGTCTTGGGGTAGCAAGCCTCCGGTTGACTGGCGTCATGCCGGCCGAGGTCGCGCTGTCCGCCGTCGGGGTGTGGTGGATCAGCGATGTGCTCGGCGCCCTGGTGGTGGCCCCCCTCTTCCTGACGTGGAGCGTCCAGCGGGTCCGCCTTCCTGCGGCCAGGTGGAGGGAACTGGGCATCCTCGTCGCGGGATCGGTCGCCTGCGCGCTGCTCGTTTTCCACCGGCCGACGTCCGGTTCCTTACTGAGTGCAATCGCCCGGCCGACGCTGCTGTTCCCGTTCCTGATCTGGGCGGCGCTCAGATTCGGTCCCAGGGGCGCTTCGCTCGAAACCCTTCTCATCGCCGTCTTGACTGTCTGGTACACCGGTCGCGGCGAGGGTCCGTTCGCAGCCGCGACGACCATGCAGAGTCTGGTCGGCTCACTGGCGTACCTCGAAGTGGTCGCGGTGGCCGGCCTGATCCTGGCGGCCGTGGTTTCCGAGCGCGGCCTGGCGGGGGAGGAGCTCGACACGCTGCAGGCGGAGCATCGAGCGCTATACGAGGCGTCCCCCTTCGCCATCGCCGCCCTTGACCTCGAGAGCCGGGTGATTGCCTGGAACTCGACTTCGGAGCGACTCTTCGGCTTCAGCGAGGCCGAAGTACTCGGGAAGCCGTTGCCGACGATTCCCCCGGAGCGCGAGGCGGAATTCGTGATGCTGCGGGAAAAGCATCGGCAGGGCGAGGCGTTGAGCGGCTTCGAGACCATCCGGCGCCGCAAGGACGGCTCAACGGTCGAAGTCTGCCTCTCGCTCTCGCCGATCCGTGGCCACAACGGCCGCCTCCTCGGTTCCATGGGGGTGCTGGAAGACATCACGCTCCAGAAGCGGGCCACCGCGACGCTGGAGGAGCAAGGCGAGCGGCTCCGCGCGATCGTCGCCGGAGCATTGGACGCCGTGGTCACCATGGACCAGGAGGGCAGGATTACCGGGTGGGACGGACAGGCCGAAGCAATTTTCGGCTGGCCCCGAGCGGAGGCCGTCGGCCGGCTCCTGGCTGACAGCATCATCCCACTGCGGTACCGGGGGCGACACACGGAGGGGCTCCAGCGGTTTCTCCGCACCGGGGAGGGAAGGGTGTTGGGTCGTCGGATCGAGCTGTCAGCCTGCCGGCGGGACGGAGGCGAGTTTCCGGTGGAGCTCACCGTTACGCCCGCCCGGGTGGGGAACGCCTTCGTCTTCAGTGCCTTCGTGCGGGACTTGAGCGAGCGCCAACAGACCGAACGGATCCAGCGGGCGATCTACCGGGTCTCGGAGGCGGCGCTCGCGGCGCAGAGTCTGCAGGACCTCTACTCGGCGCTCCATGCCATCGTGGGCGAGTTGATGCCGGCGCGAAACTTCTACATCGCGCTGTTCGATCCCACCACCGAGACGCTGAATTTTCCCTACTATGTGGATCAAGTCGACCCGCCGCCGTCGCCCCGGCGACTTCGGAAGGGACTCACCGAACATGTGTTGCGCACCGGCGAGCCTTTCCTGGATCGACGGGGCTTGTTCGACGCGTTGGTGGCGCGCGGCGAGGTGGAGTCCTTCGGCACCCCCTCGGTCGACTGGCTGGGTGTACCGCTCAAGACCCCGGACCGCACCATTGGCGTGGTGGTGGCCCAGAGCTACACCGAGGGGGTGCGATACACGGAGGCCGACCGCGACATCCTCCAATTCGTCTCCACCCAGATCGCGATGGCCATCGAAAGGAAACATGCCGAGGAGGCACTCCGGGCCTCCGAGGCGGAACTGCGCACCCTGTTCGCCGTCATGACGGACGTGATTGTGGTGCTGGATCGCGATGGCCGGTACCTGAAGATCGCTCCCACCAACCCGGCTCTTCTCTCCCGCTCCCCGGACCAACGGGTTGGCAAGACGCTGTTCGATGCCTTTCCTCCCGCCCGGGCGCACGACCTGCTCCGCCATATCCGTCAGGCCATCGAGACCCAGACGACGGAAAACCTCGAATACACCATGCAGATCGACGGCCACGAAACCTGGTTCGCCGGAGCCGTGTCACCGCTGACCGAGGACTCCGTTCTGTGGATCGCCAGGGACATTTCCGACCGCAAAGCGGCGGAGGAGGCACTGCGCCAGAGCGAAGAGCAGCTGCGCCACGCTCAAAAAATGGAGGCCATCGGTCAGCTCGCGGGTGGCATCGCTCACGATTTCAACAACCTGCTCACCTCCGTGCTGGGACATGCCGAGCTGATCCTGGCCGAGTTGCATCCCGGTAGTTCCATGCTGGAGGACGTCGAGGGAATCCGGGAGGCCGGTTTGCGGGCCGCGGCACTGACTCGGCAGCTGCTGGCCTTCAGCCGCAAACAAGTCCTCGAGCCCCGCAGCCTGGACGTAAACGCCGTCGTGGTCGGGGTGGGAAAGATGCTGCGGCGGCTCATCGGAGAGGATGTGGAGTTGGTCACCGATCTCGACCCGGCTTTGGGCTCAGTGCGGGCCGACCCGGGCCAGATCGAGCAGGTCGTGCTCAATCTGGCCGTCAATGCGCGGGACGCTATGCCGGAGGGGGGGCGGCTGGTTATTTCGACCCGCAATCGCGAGCTGAGTGCCGAGGAGTTGCGGGGGCAGGCCGGGGTCGTTGCGGGCCGGTTCGTCGTCCTGTCCGTCGCCGACAGCGGCATCGGGATGGAACCGGACACGCAGCAACGGATCTTCGAGCCTTTTTTCACCACCAAGGCTGTGGGGAAAGGGACCGGTATCGGGCTCGCCACGGTCTACGGCATCGCGAGGCAGAGCGGCGGCTTCGTGACGGTGCAGAGCGCACCGGGGCAGGGATCGACCTTTGAAGTCTGTCTGCCCAGGACGGAGTCGGCCGAGCCGGTGATGGAACCGGCTCTGCGCACCCAGCCGGTCCGTGGTTCCGAGACTGTGCTGGTGGTCGAGGATGAAGAGGCGATCCGGGCGCTTACCAGGCGCATTCTCACGCGGGGGGGATTCACGACCTTGGTCGCCTCGGGTGCCGAGGAGGCAGGGCGCCTGGCCCGCGGGCATGAAGGGCCGATCCACCTCCTCTTGACTGACGTCGTCATGCCGGGTCAGAGCGGGCCTTGGCTGGCCCAACAGCTGAGAGCACTGCGCCCCGAGATGAGAGTTCTCTATATGTCCGGGTATACTGATGCCCAGTTGCCCCAAGCGGGGATGGCACAGGAACCAGTGGCCTTCATCCAGAAGCCCTTCGTTCCGGATGCCCTGGTGCGGAGAGTGAGGGAGGTACTGGATGGGAAGTAGCCAGTTCCGGGTTCCGGGTGCTGATAACTCGGCACTCGCTACTCGGAACTCGGAACCAGTTGCGGGGCTCTCCCCATCGACCACCTCACCACGAAAGCATCGCCGTCCTTCACCGCGATATAGCCTAGGCCCACGACGGTCCCGTTGGGCCTGAACTGCATCAACTGATCCATCCCAAACAGATCGAGGCTGAGACGGTAGCTGTGGAGGCCGGCGGGAAAGAGGTTGACCGCGACAACGGTGGGACTGCGCATATTTGAGAGCCGGCCTATGGGTTGACCGTCAATCCAGAGCGCCACATCACGGCCCAGACGGTCGAGGTCGAGTGCGGGTGTCGCCACGGTGAAGCGCACCCGCTCCGCGATCCCGCTCACCGGCCCGCTCTCCATTCCGGTTTCACCGCTGTTCCGGGCCCGGGCCATCACCTCCGGGGGTTCGGGGAGGCATTCGAGAATCTTCCCGACCCGCTGGGCCCCGGTCGGGTGCACGCCGTCGAAGCTGAACGGACCGAGCCGGGTAAAGAACCGGAGCGCCGCCTCAACCGCGGCACGGTCCGACCCGGCGAGCCGGGCGGTGGCGTAACAGTCAGCCTCCAGCTCCTGCCGCCGGATCAGCCCGCCGCGGGTGGCTCCTTCCTCAGCCAGGACCGCGGCCCGGGTGTGATGATGGTAGATGTGGCCATACTCATGAGCGATCAGGAAGCGGCCCAGGACCGGGCCGTACCGTTGCAGCAGCTGCGGGTTGTAGAAGATTACGGGTCCCGCGGAATCCAGGCTCGTGATGGCGGCATCGGTCAGGGTGTCCGCGGCGATCTCCCGAACCCCCGGCAAGAGATGCAGTTCCTGGGCGGACGCAACCGGGGCGGCGCAGAGTGTGGTGAACGCGGAGAGGAGAGAGAGGGATCGCCAGGGCGCGAGCGGAGCGGCCATGGCCTCAATGTACTCTAATGCCCCTCGACCAGCACCACGGAACCACCGGGGTTCCACTCCACCTGAAAGGCGGCACCATCCCGCACCGTCAGGATTCCGCGACCTTGCACGGTCCCACTGGGATTGAGCTGCAGCATGTCGTCTAGAAAGAACAGATCGACCTCCACCTGGTAGTCATAGGTCCCCGCCGCCAGATCGCGCACCAGGATCGACGAGGGGAGACCCAGATTGGAGAAGGTTCCCGTCACCGGTCCAATCCTGAACCGGACGTTCTTGCCGGACTGGCCGCCGGTAAGCGGCTCGGTGTGCAGGGTGAAGGCAACCCGGCTCGAGTCCACGCGCGGCGCCCGGGCAGTGGGTCGTGAGGCTACCAGCAGGGCCGGGCGCTCAGGAGAAGCAGTGGGCGGGAGACAGGACAGGATCTTGGCCGCGCGCTGTGCGCCGGTGGGGTGCTCGACGTCGAAGCGAAAGGGCCCCTGACGGCTGAAGTACCGCACCGCCGCGTCGACCGCCGGGCGATTGGGAACCGCGAGCGCCGCGGCGGCGAAGCAGTCGGCCTCGAGCTCGCGCGACTGCAGCTCGACATCCCTCTGGCCCGAGCCGCTGCCCAGAGCGCTGGCCCGAGTATGCCGGAAGTGAATGTGGCCGTACTCGTGGGCCATGAAGAACGCGGCCAGGTTCGGCCCGATATTCTGCATGCGGGTGGGGTTGAAATAGATGATCGGGTGGCGGGCATCGTAGACCGCGATGGCGAGATCCCGCAGAGTGTCTATTGGGATTTCCCGGACCGACTCGATGGCGTCAGCAGGCGCAGGCTCCGGCAGGCCGGGCTGCACGGCCAGCGAAACCACGCCTGCTACAACCGCCACCAACGATCTAGTCATCCCTTTATCCCGCTTCCTCTTAGGTCCGTCGCGTGAGTGCGACGAGGTGCCGTACCCATGCCATGATCCTGCTTACAAAAAGACCCCCGCGTTCACCTTGGGAACGCGGGGGTCGGGTCGTGGGCGCCGGAGCGCCTAGGACATCATCCCCGCGTCCTGGCCGGAGTCATGAAGAGGTTCCCCGGCAGTAGATCACACTGCCAGCTGGTCATTGCGCACCGTTCGCAGAATGTCGAGCCAATGCTCAGATGAACCTCTCCCGTTCGCGGCCGTCGGTACGGCCGGGTACTCCCACCTGAACCTGCTGCTATAGTTATCGTCTTGTGTGCGTGGGACTTTAGAATGTCCCGACTCACTCTTACGCTGTCGAACTCTGAGTCACCGTTCGGGCCCCCTGGTAGCGCCGTTCCCGGGTACCCTTTCTAAAGCAAACCGCGTGCCTAACGCGGCGCCCGCAGTCTAACACGCCCTGCCGGCCAGTACCGCCCAACGTTGGCAGGCGCCGCAAGAGTCCCACCAGAGCCCGAGCGGCAAGCCGTAAGCGGCGAGCGGTGCCAGTCTTCCGACCTTCGCGGTCGGAGCAATCGAGCGCCACCGACCGCTCACCCAGTTGACCCTGCCGAAGCACCCGCATTACCATTGCGCTACCGCCAGGGGCATCGGACTTCCTGCTGGTTGAGAGCATCCCTCGGTCGCAGACCTGCCGCGACCTCGGGATGACTTCTCAATCGGCGGAGTCGATTGAGAAGTCACCCTTGGAACCTGATCCGGCTGATACCGGCGAAGGGAGTGCGGTCCCCGCTGCTCCTTCCCGCCTTCCGGCCGCTTCCGAAGGAGCACTCCCCATGGACGCCTCGTCCTTTTCTCGTGCCTTCCCGAACTCCACCAAGGTCTACCTCGACGGTCCCTCCGGAATCCGGGTGCCCATGCGCGAAATCGCGCTGTCGGGGGGAGAGCCTCCGCTCCGGGTTTATGATACGAGCGGGCCGCAGGAGGTGGATGGGCGCCAAGGCTTGCCAGCGCTCAGGCTGCCGTGGATCATGGAGCGCGACGTGGAGCGGGCTGGCGGTACGGCGGTGGGGCGGTACGGCGGTAGAGGAGTGGGTGATCCCGTCGTCCCGTCGGCCCGCCATCCCGCGCGCAGTGGCGCGGACCTCATCCCCGACTCGCTGAAGCGGCCGATCTACCGAGGTCGGGGCCGAGTGACCCAGCTGCATTACGCGCGGCGGGGGACAATCACTCCGGAAATGGAGTTCGTGGCCATCCGCGAAGGGCTGCCTGCGGAATTCGTGCGCAGCGAGGTGG
This sequence comes from Gemmatimonadota bacterium, assembly GCA_041485505.1. GTDB lineage: Bacteria > Gemmatimonadota > Gemmatimonadetes > Gemmatimonadales > GWC2-71-9 > JBDUEA01. The sequence goes on from JBGPJS010000095.1 coordinate 10,178, forward strand.
CTCGGGGCCGGGCCATCATTCCCGCCAACATCAATCATCCCGAGCTGGAACCGGTCGTCATCGGGCGGAACTTCCTAGTGAAGATCAACGCCAACATCGGGAATTCGGCGGTCACCAGTTCCATCGAGGAGGAAGTCGAAAAGCTGCGATGGGCCACCCTGTGGGGCGCCGACACGGTGATGGACCTCTCCACCGGGAAAAACATTCATGAGACCCGCCAGTGGATCATCCGTAACTCGGCGGTTCCAATCGGCACGGGGCTGTTGCGCAAAATCCACTCGCGCGTCTCGTGGATGTTCTTGCCGGTGGACAAATCCATCACGGTGTCGGCGCCCCATTTCGTCGCCCAGCGCATCTTCTCGACTTCTTCCTCAATGGA
>JBGPJS010000096.1:0-10484 GCA_041485505.1 Gemmatimonadota bacterium
CCGCCGGCCCGCACCACGACCAGACCCTGATGTCTCTCCCCCTTCCCGTCATTGAAGCGAGCCGGCTCACGCACGAGGAGACCGTCGAGCTCCAAGACAGGATCCGCCGCCTGGCCCGGGAGCGCGGCGCGGTCATCCTCGCGCACAACTACCAACGGCCCGAGGTCCAGGACGTGGCCGACTTCGTGGGAGACTCACTCGGCCTCTCCCGGAAGGCGGCCAGCGCCGCAGAGGATCTCATCGTCTTCTGCGGAGTCCACTTCATGGCGGAGACGGCGGCCATCCTCGCACCAACCAAGCGGGCGTTGCTTCCCGATCTCCGGGCGGGGTGTTCCCTCGCGGCCACGATCACCGCGGAGGACGTGCGGAAGTGGCGGGTGAAGTTCCCGGGATACATCGCTGTCGGCTACGTCAACACGACGGCCGAGGTCAAAGCGGAGCTGGACTACTGCTGCACCAGCGGCAACGTCCTCGACGTCATTGACGCGATTCCCCCGGAAAAGGGCATCCTGTTCTGCCCCGATTTCTTCCTCGGTGCCCATGTGCGGCGGATGCGGCCCGATCGGGAGGTCGAGGTGTGGATGGGGGAATGCCATGTGCACAAAGAGATCCGGCCGGCGACCCTTGAGGCCGCGCGGACCGCGCACCCGCACGCCGAGGTGTTGGTCCACCCGGAGTGTGGTTGCGCGGGCCAGCTCATCTACGCCTTGGGCCGGGGGGAGATCGAGGCGGGAGGTCTCCATATCGCTTCCACCGAGCGGATGGTCAACCTGGTGAAGGAGCGGCCGGCAACAGAGTTCATCGTGGCGACGGAGACCGGCATCATGCACCGGATGCAGCAGGTTGCCCCGGACAAGAGGTTTTTCCCCGCTGACCCGGAGGCCGTTTGCGCCTTCATGAAGGCAATCACGCTACCCGGTGTCCTCGATTCATTGCGCCTCGACCAGTACCATGTCGCGGTGCCGCCTGACATTGCCGCGCGGGCGCGGGGCGCGTTGGACCGAATGGTGGCGCTGGGACCAAGTACAGTGAGCAGTAAGCGGTGAGCCGTGAGCGGGCCCTTCCCGACCCCCCCAGACGTCTGATTCTGAGCGAAACGAAGGATTTCCTACCTGACGTCGCGATTGATGCCGAGCGGGTCGCCGCGATCGCTCTGGCCGAGGATGGCCTCCGGGACATCACCACGGAGATCTGCGTCCCCGCCGACGCCCAAGGCACTGGCCAGATCGAGTTTCGCAGCGGGGGGATCCTCGCCGGTGCGGCCTACGCGGATGCCGTGGCCCGCGCGTGCGAGTGTGGCCCCGTCAGCTGGGCGACGACGGAAGGACAGCCTGTCGCCGCCAATACCATGGTGGGGACGCTACGGGGTCCGCTGGCAGGCATTCTCCGCGCCGAGCGGCCGATTCTCAATCTTCTGCAACGCGGCTGCGGCATCGCGAGCCTTACCCGGAGGCATGTGGAGGCGGTGGCGGGCACGTCCTGCCGAATCCTTCACACCCGGAAGACGACTCCGGGACTTCGAGAGTTCGAAGTGCGCGCGGTGCTGGCGGGCGGGGGTCACACCCACCGCCTGGACCTTTGGCATGCGGTCATGGTCAAGGACAACCATTGGCAGGCCCTGCGCTCCAGCGGAATCGGACTGAGTGCGGCCTTGGCGCGCGCCCGGAGCCTCGGCCGCGAGGATCTCTACGTTGAAGTTGAGACCGTGGAGCAGCTCGAGGAGGGCTGTGCCGCCGGCGCCACCCGGCTCCTGATCGACAACCAGCCCGCTGAGACAGTTCGCCTGTGGGGCGCCAAGGCGCGCGGGTTGTCGGCAGGGATCAAGATCGAGGCCAGTGGTGGGATCACCCTCGTGAATGTGCGGGAATACGCGCTCGCCGGCGCGGACTTCGTGTCCATTGGCGGGTTGACCCACAGCGTGCCGGCCGCCGATTTGGCCCTGGGAGTGATGACGTGAGGGACCGAGGACCGAGGACCGTGAGACAGTGGAACGGAGGACAGCGGGGTCGTTGGTCTCTCGGTCCCTCGGTCTCAAGGATCTAGCAACGCCTCCACACTCTCCCTGAAAACGGCGGTGTGGTGGTCTATGTCCTCCTCAGTCGTGTCCGGAGCTATGAGGGCCATGTTGTGGAACGGCGTCAGGAGAATTCCGCGGTTAAGCGCCGCGAGGTGCATGTAGCGATCCAGTTCCCCATCGGCCGAGGCAGCCGCCTCGTCCCCGTTGCGCGGCGGAGTCTGGCGGAACCAGTACTCCGCCCGGCAGCCGAGACGGGCAACATGCCAGGGCAGTGCCTTCTCCCGAATGACTCCTTCGACCCCCTCGGCAAACCTCACCGCCAGGGGAATCGTCCGTTCATACGCCGCAGCGGTGAGGACATGCTCCAACGTGGCCCGCATGGCCGCGGTCGAGAGGGCATTGCCCGCGAGAGTTCCGCCGATCCCGCCGGTATCCGCTTCATCCAGGTTGGTCTCCTTCCGGATCCGATCGGCCACCTCAGCAGACATGCCGTAGACCGCCGCCGGGACTCCACCGGCGATGGGCTTGCCCAGCGTGAGCAGATCGGGCTCCAGGCCATGCGCCCGGGTGTAGCCGCCGGGACCGGTGCAAATCGTATGGGTCTCATCGATGACTAGCAGCGTGCCGGTGCCCCGGGTGAGCTCCCGAAGGGCCTGGTGGTAGCCCGGTTGGGGATGCACGATGCCGATGTTGGTCATCACCGGCTCCGCCAGCACAGCCGCGACATCACCCGGTGCGAGGGCCCGCTCGAGAGCAGCCACGTCGTTGAATTCGATCACGCGGGTCGTCGTTGCAGGATTCACGGCCGGACCGATGTTTCCCTTGCGTGGCCCGGCCACGCCGTCCTTCAAGGTGATGAAGGTCTCATCCACTGTGCCGTGGTAGCACCAGTTGAAGACGAGTATGACCTTTCTGCCCGTGATCTGCCGCGCCAGGCGGATCGCGAAACGGTTGGCGTCGGTGGCGGTGAGCGTGGTCTGCCAGTAGGGCAAGCCGAAACGACGCGCCATCTCCTCTCCCACCCAGACCGCGTCCTCGGTGGGGAGCATGAAGGTGAGTCCGCGACGGGCCCGCTCGGCGATGGCACGGACCACCGGTTCCGGCGCGTGACCGGTCATGGCGCCGGTATCGCCCAGGCAAAGATCGAGGTAGCGGTGGCCGTCGACATCGGTGAAATAGGCTCCGGACGCTTCCGCCACGAAGAGCGGGAAGGCGCCGGCCCACCGCACCATCCAGTTCATCGGCACCCCGCCCAGGAGGTGGGCCTGGGCCCGTTCGAAGAGAGCCTTCGACAGGGGGTGCAAAGCGATGAACCGCTGCTCTTCAGCGGCGAGGGCCGTCTTGAGGCGTCCGCGGTCGATACCCGTCACAACTCCTCCGTGGGAGCAGGTCCGGCAAACTGGTGAAAACACAGAGGCACAGAGACCACAGAGGCAAAGAGAATTCGGTGGCTAGCGGGTTTCGGAGCCGCCGAATCGTTTCCAAGCGAAATACGCGGGTACGCCGACCAGGATGATGCCGAACGTGATCCCCGTGTTCTTCGGATCCGTCACCAGCGCGTTCACCACCATGGCCACCGAGGCAATGAGGAACAAGGCGGGCACTACGGGATACCCCCACACCCTGTAGGGCCGGACCAGATCGGGGCGGCGACGACGGAAGACGAACACGGCCGCGACGGCGAGGGCGTAGAACGGCCAGATCCCCAGAATGAACTTGTCGGCCAGCTGTTGAAAATTGTTGAAGAGAACGTAGAGCACACCGAGCACCGTCGCGAGCCCGATGGCCACCGAGGGGCTCCGGAATCTGGGTGAGACCCGCGCGATCCCCTGAAAGAAGAGGCCGCGGTCCGCCATGGCGAAGAAGACCCGAGGCCCCGTCATCATCGAGCCGTTGAGCGTGCTGAAGGTCGAAAGCATAACGAGGGCCGAAATGACCCCGGCGCCACCGGTGCCGAGCAGGGGGATTCGCTCTGCCGCCGTGGCCGCGATCAGCTTGGCACCGGCCATTTCCGGGAGAGGAACAAGATAGATGTAAGCGATATTGAGCAGCAGGTAGATCACGACGATCAGACCGGTCCCGATGATCAGGGCCAGCGGAAGATTGCGCGCCGGGTTGCGGACCTCTCCACCCATGAACGCCAAATCGGCCCACCCATCGTAGGTCCACATGATCGAGATAAGCGCCGTGCTGAGCACCGAGAGGTTGACACCCGAGCCCCAAAACGGAGTGAAGTGGCCGGCACTTCCCTGGCCGGCGAGAAAGGCCAGCACGCCGAGCCCGACCAGCGCTCCGTACTTGGCGACAGTGGTCAGGTTCATGACTACCGAGGCGACGCTGACCCCGACATAGTTGAAAATCCCAACTATCACGACGGCCGCCGCCGCAACGTAGTGCACCTGCGCCGAGGTCAGGGGAATGAAATATCCGAGGTAGTCCGCGAAGATGGTGGCGATGGCGCCGAGCGCCGAGGCGCGGATGACCGTCAATTCACTCCAGCCGAAGAGAAAGGCGGGGAGCGGTCCGAAGGCTTCGAGGATGTAGGCGAAGACGCCCCCCGATCGGGGGAGCGCAGCGGCCAGTTCCGCATACGTCAGCGCTCCGAACAGGGCAATCAGTCCGCCGAGTGCCCATCCCAAAAGGGCCGGCCCTGCGCTCTGGAGCTGCGCCGCCACGGTAGCGGGTACCCGGAAGATCCCGCTGCCGATCGTGGAGCCGATCAGGACGGCGACCCCACTCCAGAGACCCAGCTGGCGAGGGAGACGTTCCCCGTATTGGTCGCGCGCGGGCTCCATCGGGGACTCCTTCACTGGACGGGAGGGCGGGAATGACGGGAAAGAAGTGGAGCGTCGCCTTTCGTTGTTGGGGAAATTGTCTGGGTCTGACCGCTCGCGCCAGTAGCCCCGCCGGCATCACCCTCCCGTCGCTCCTTCCCGTCTTTCCCGTCTCTCCCATCCTGGAACCACCCCCTCCGATTCGTCTTGACAACCCAGCAACAAACCCCGTTCTTTCCCCGCCTTGGGGTGGGTTTCCGGTGGTCCCTTTCCTTTAATATGGAGCATTGGAGATGGCCGACCTGGGGCACCCGGTCAGACCGCTCTATAGGTGGTTCTCCCTGACCGCCGCCGGCTTGGCATTCGGTTTGATCGTGCTTGGCGGCGTAGTCCGAATCAGCGGATCGGGTCTCGGCTGCGGCGACCAGTGGCCCAAGTGCAACGGCAGCTGGATCCCGCCGTTCAACAGCCTGGAACTGATGATCGAATACGGTCACCGCTGGGTGGCCCTGTTGCTGACCGCCGCCATCGCGGCGCTCCTGATCATTGCCTGGCGCCGGCATCGCCAGGAGCCCCGACTGAGAAACCCCGCCACCCTGGCCACTGTTCTCTTGACCGTGCAGATCCTGCTCGGACCCGTCATCGTCAAGCTCGACCTGCCGCCGGCCGTCATCGTGGTTCATCTGCTGAATGCCATGGCGCTCCTGGGAGTTCTGGTGGTGGCGGCGCTGCGGGCCGACGGAACGGCGGAATGGCGGAACGGCGGAATGGCGGATGAAAGACCCCTCTCCCGACTTCCCGCCGTCCCGCCGTCCGGCCTGGTCTACCTTACCGCGGCTCTGGGCTTCATCGTCCTTTTTTTCGGCGCCCTCACCGCCAATCTCAACGCCGGCCTGGTCTGTCAGGGGTTTCCCCTTTGTCAGGGTCAGCTAGGGCCACCAGCCACCCTGCTCGGCGTCGTTCACTGGACCCATAGGATCCTGGCGTTCAGCTTCCTGGCCGTCGTGATCCGGGCGTCTCTGACAAGCCAAGGGCCGACCCGCCGGGCGACGATGTGGGTCTTCGCGGCAACCATCCTCCAGATCGGCATTGCGGCGGCGATGGTGCTGAATCTGCTCCCGGCCTGGCTCCGAGCTGCGCATCTGTTTGCGGGGACAATGGTGTGGGTGGCGTTGGTGAGATTGCTATACGTGTCGACGCAGGGCAGTGGGACGGTGGGACAGGGGGACCATGAAGGCCGCACCATCCCAGCGTCCCACCGCCCCAGCGTCCTCGCAGACCTCATCACCCTCACCAAACCCAGAATCATCTCGCTGCTGCTGGTCACCACCGTGGCGCCGATGTTCATCACCCCGCAAGGACTTCCCTCCGCCGCCCTGGTGCTCTGGGTGCTGGTCGGGGGCTACCTGATGGCGGGCGGGGCCAACACGATCAACATGTGGTTTGACCGGGACATTGACGACAAGATGTCCCGCACCCGACTCCGGCCAATTCCCGCGGGCCGCCTTCCCGCCTCTGCGGCGCTGGCGTTCGGGATCACCCAGGGAATCGTCGCCTTTGGGATCTTCTGGTTCTGGGTGAATCCGCTCAGCGCCTGGCTGGCGCTCGGCGGTCTGTTGTTCTACGTCTTCGTGTATACCATCTGGCTCAAGCGCTCAAGTCCTCAGAACATCGTCATCGGGGGCGCCGCCGGCGCCTTCCCGCCGCTGGTGGGCTGGGCCGCGGTCACCGGGTCCATCGATCTGGCCGCGATCTATCTCTTCGCCATCATCTTCTACTGGACACCGCCGCACTTCTGGGCCTTGGCCTTGATCAAACAGGGGGAATACGCCAAGGCGGGGGTGCCGATGATGCCCGTGGTACGTGGCAATCACCAGACCAAGGTGCAGATGCTGGCGTACACCCTGATGCTCCTGCCGCTCACGGTCATGCCGACCTTCTTCGGAGCGATGGGTGTGTTCTATGGCGTCACGGCGGGGCTATTGGGCGCCCGGCTGCTCTGGTACTGTATCCGCTTGCTCAAGGAGAATGGAGTCACACCCACCGCGTGGGGCATGTACAAATACTCCCTGCTCTACCTCTTTCTCCTCTTTGTCGCCATGGGAGTAGATCGCGCGGTGCCCTTCGGGCACAGCCGACAACATGGGGACATTTTCATTCTGAACAAGCCGGATGTCGAGGCCCTCGTGCCGGTGCACAACGGACATTAGTGGTCAGGCTCGGGCGGTTCACCAACGTCGAGAAGATCCTTCGCGTCGCTCAGGATGACACGAGGGCCGGATTCGGGCCCGACTCCGTCTGCTCGCCACGGTGAGCTTTTCCATATGACCGCTCCCAACGGCGCCCCCAAGCGCCGCCTCCCCTCCCCCAAGCCGCTGGCTCGCCTCTGGCCCCGGGTCCGCCCCCACCTTGGGCGGCTCGCTCTGGCGATGCTCTGCCTTCTCGCCAGCGCGGCGATCACCCTGGTATTTCCGCTGGTCATCGGCCAGCTGCTGGACGCGGCGTTCATCGCCGGGGGCCGCGAGGCGCTCGACCACAAGGCGCTCGGTCTGGTGGGTCTCTTCACGATGCAGGCCCTCCTCAACTACAGCCAGGTCTACCTGCTCTCCGCCACCGGCGAGCGCGCCATCGCCGGGCTGCGCGAGGAGCTGTTTGGGCGACTGCTGGAGAATCCCCCCGGCTTTTTTGCGGAGCGCCGGACGGGGGAACTGATCAGCCGACTCACCACCGACATCGGCCTGCTGCAGGGGATCATGAGCAACCAGCTCGCCGAGTTTGCCCGCCAGGTCGTGGGCCTCATCGGCTCGGTGGTGATCCTTACCCTCAAGCAGCCGCAGCTGACCTTCACCGCCCTCGGCGTCATGCCCGTGGTGGTTGGGACCATCATGCTGTTCGGCCGCCGTCTACGCCAGATTTCCACTGGTGTTCAAGACCGAGTAGCCGAAGCCACCGCCGTGGCCGAGGAGGCGATCGGGCAGATTCGGACGGTGCAGAGCTTTGTGCAGGAGCCCGCCGAACGGCGACGCTACGGTGAACGGATGGCGAGCGCCGTAACCTCAGCACTCCGGCGGGCACATGTGCGGGGCCTGTTCTTCGGCGCCATTACCCTTTCGGCTTTCACCGGTATGGTGATCGTCCTCCGACAGGGTGGCCTGCTGGTGCTGGAAGGAAAACTGACCCCGGGATCGCTGGTCGCGTTCCTGGTTTACACCATCACCATCGCCGGCGCCATCGGCACCCTGGCATCGTTGCTGGGCAGCTACCAGGAATCGGTCGGAGCCGCGGAGCGAGTGTTCCAAATCCTGGAAGCTCCGGTCACAATTGTCGACCCTCCAAACCCCGCCCATCTCCCGGTGCCGTTGCGGGGGAGCGTTGCCCTCGAGAAGGTCTCGTTCCGCTACCATGACACACCGGAGACGCCGTGGGCGTTGCACGAGGTGTCGCTGGCACTCGCCCCCGGCGAGGTCGTGGCGCTGGTGGGTCCGTCCGGCGGGGGGAAGACCACCCTGGTTTCTCTGCTCTCCCGGTTCTGGGATGTTACGGAGGGGAGGGTTCTCCTCGATGGCGTGGACATCCGCTCCCTCCGTCTGGCCCAACTCCGAGGAGCAATCGGTATCGTGCCGCAGGAGCCGACGCTGTTCAGCGGCAGTATCCGCGAAAATATCGCATATGGGCGCCCCGAAGCCCCGTCAGCCGCGACCGAAGCCGCCGCCCGCGCGGCGCACGCGCACGAGTTCATTGAACGCCTGCCTCAAGGGTATGACACCCTGGTGGGTGAGCGCGGGGTGAAGCTCTCCGGCGGACAGCGGCAGCGGATTGCCATTGCCCGCGCCATCCTCAAGGACCCGGCCGTGCTGGTGCTCGACGAAGCCACCAGCAGTCTGGACACCGAGAGCGAGCGGCTGGTGGAGGACGCGCTGGAAAAGCTCCTGGTGGGCCGGACCACGCTGATCATCGCCCATCGGCTGAGTACGGTGCGCCGGGCGGACCGTCTGGTGGTGCTGGACCGCGGAAGGATCGTCGAACAGGGAACCCACGCGGAACTGCTGGCGCTCGGCGGGCTTTATGCTCGGCTTTACCAGCGCCAGTTCCGGGAGGATAGGACTGAGGACTGACTGGGAACGGAGCTGAGGTCCTGGCGAGGCGAGCGAAGGTCTGGAACAAAACGAACGCCCCCGCGAAAGGCAGGGGCGTTCTTGTTGGCGGTCGCGATCCCGCCCTACTGCGAGATGTTGATCCTGAGAGAAGTCGTAGGCGCTTCCACGGGGTTGTAGAAGGGACCGAAGTCATCCGCTACGATGAAATAGGTCCCGGCCGTGAACGCCCTGGTGCAGGATTCCGGTTGGCCGGCCGCACCATTGCCCTTACCATCGCAGCCACCGAAGCCGATTATGGTCTGGCCCGCCGTATAGAAATAGACCCCGATATCCGTGGTGCCTTGCCACGTGGCCGAGAAGGTAAGGGTGGTCGTGGCCCCCACAGTGAACTTGAAGATCCGGCAATCGCCGCCAAGATCGTTGTTGCACTCAGTGACCGCCGCGTAGGGCCCACCATCTACGAAGGTCACGGTGGTGCCGACCGCCGGAACGGCGAAGGTCGGCGCCGTCGCGAATGATGTCGCGTTGTACGCGCCCGGGATCGTGACGCTCGCCTGGGTCGGAGCGGTGAGGGGGAGAGCCGTGAGGAAGCTCAGCACCACCCCCGAGACCGTGGCCGGGCCGGAGGTTGATCCCGGAGTCGGGACGAAAGAGATGCTCAGGCTATCCGGCGTCCGGCTGATAATCTGCACCGTCGTGGCACCGAACGATACGGTCGCATTGGGGAGGAACAAGAACCCTGCGCCGGCCGTCATGGTCACAGTATCCTGAATCGCTGGCGTAGAGCTCGAGAAGTTCGCCGGGAAATTTGGTAGTGGCGATGTGGTCAGCGGCTGCCCCGACGCCAGCGTGAACTTAGCTATGGCAGGCGCGTTGGCCAGCACCATGTTGGAAATCGACACCGGCGCAGCCGCATTGGGGCCCGCAACGAAGCTCAGGGTGCTGCTGTCGGCCGCGATGGACAGGATAAGCCCACCGCTGGCCGGAATGCTCAGCGCGCTGGTCGGGGTGAACTTGAAGCGCGGATTGGTGGTCACCACCACCGTGTCCCCGGCGAACGTGTTGGTCTTGGAGAGCGTCGTCGTATAGGTCGTCACGGCGGGCGTGGTGAGCGTGCCGACCGAGGCCAACGAGAACAGACCCAGACCAGGCGCTCCGGAAATGAGGGCCTTCACGGTGGCGGCACCATTGGCGCCAGGGCCGACGATGAACGTCATCGTACTGCTGTCGACGGAAAAGCCCACGATTAGGTTGCCGGCGCCCACGACGCTCAAGGTGCTGGCCGCGCTCAAAGCGCTGGCGGCGGTGAACCGGAACGGCCCCGGCACCGTGACGCTGACCGTGTCACCCGCGGCGGCGTTGGGGGCGGACAGCGTCGTCGTCGTTGGCAGCAGGGGGGTCGCCACCGAATCCGGCGTGGCACTCGCGAAGGTGAACCGAGGATCGGGCGCGTACCCGAGGAAGAGACCCGTCACCGACACAATTCCGGTGTCGGCTGGCGCAGGCACGAACTTCATAGTGCTGCTGTCAGCGCCCAAGCCGACTTGAACCGCCGTCTTGGCCCCCACCTTTACGACCACGCTGCTGGTGAACCGG
>JBGPJS010000097.1:0-10474 GCA_041485505.1 Gemmatimonadota bacterium
CGCCCACCGCTCACCGCCATCACTGCTTCCCTCTCCGGGTCAAGGTCACACTGTCCGGTTGCGCGGTGGCCGAGAATCCCGCCGGGACCAGGACCTTGAGCGGAATTGCTCCGGTGGCTCCGGCGCGGGGCGGGTCGATAAAGACATGAATGCTGTCCCCGAGGAGCCCGCGGAGCCTTTCAAGGGCGCCGCGCACCCGCACCTTCACCCGCTCCGGATCAATGCTGAAGCTCCGGGCGGTCTCATCCGGGAGGTCGACCGGGATGCCGGAGTAGGAGCGCTCTGAGACCGGTACGATATCGAGGTTCACCGTCACCTCGGCGGGGTTCACCCGAAGGGGGCCGAACCCGTCGGTGTCGATGGGGATCCGTCGTTCCACGGCCCCGTCGGCGCCGGTCACGCGGAGTACCACGGTGGAGACCGAGTCGAGGCGATGGACCTGATCGACCGGGCCAGTGAGCGTGACGGCACCGGGAATCACCTGGATTCCTCCTACCAGCGCGAAGCCCGAGTCGGTTTCGATCCGCACCAGCGGATGGACCGACACCGAACGGCGAAACACCGAATCCAGCTCGACTTCGATCTGCCTCGGCTCGATCTCCTGCACTCGCACGTTGATCCCGCGAGGCAATTCCAGGTCTGAGGGCGCGAGGTCGAGAGTGACTCGTCGGCCGCGGACCGTATCGGGGATCGCTTTCGAGATCGTGACCCCGGCTGCGGCGAGTTTCAGGAGTTCCCGTCCCGGTCCGACTGCGAGGACGCGGGCGTTCCCGGGGCGCCAGACCGCCGACCGCCCCGGAGGGGGGGTCACGGTGAGAATGACCGACAGAACCCGGGTGCCAGGCTCCTCGCCAGCCGCCACGATCCAAAGCACGATCGAAAGTAGCAGGGAGGTGAGCTTGAGGGGCCAATTGCGGAGGAGCCTCGCCTTGGTGTTCACCCTACGGTCCGGCCTCGTCGAGGAGTCGCCGGACCAGCGCGCGGTTCACCTCCGAGTTCCAGTCGTGGGCGCCGATGACCCGCTTCATGATGATTCCGTCGCGATTGAGAAGGAAACTCTCCGGCACGCCGGTGGTTTGGTAGACCTGCTGAATGTCACCGCTCTTGTCCTGGAGCAGATCGAAGGTGAGCCCGAATTCCTTCCCGAAGGCGCGGATCTCTTCGGATGATCCCGGGGGGACGCTCACCGCCGCGATCTGGAAGCCCCGCCCGGAGAGAGAGTCAAACAGGTGCTGCATGGCCGGCATTTCCACTCGACAGGGCACACACCAGGTGGCCCAGATGTTTACCAGGGTGACCTTCCCGCGATAGTGCTCCCGGAGTGAAATCGAGTCGGCCGAGCCCAGGTCATAGACCCGGTAGTCCGGGGCCTTGGCGCCTACCTCAACCCGCCCGACGTCAGGCGCGAACTTTACGAGCGCAAAGGCACCAAGCCCGAGCCCGGCCACCGTCACTCCGATCACCGCCCACTGTCGTGCCATGCGATCTAATCCCTTTCCCTGCGGCGAGCGCGGCGTGCCTGGCGCGCGGTTACCAAGGTATTGGTCCGACCTTCCATGTTCATCGCGGCTCTCGAGCCGGGCTCGTCGAGCGGCACCCTGAGATTCATTCGGCCTCCTGGAGCAGCCGGCGCACCAGCGCCCGGTTCACTGCTGAATTCCAGTCCTGGGCTCCGATGACCCGCTTCACGATGAGGCCATCCTGGTTGAGGAGGAAGCTCTCCGGAACGCCAGTGGTTGGATAGGCCTGCTCAATCCCGCCACCCCGATCACCGGCCACTGTCGCGCCATCGTCTCACGCCCGTTCGGTACACCGCCCACGGAGCGCCTGGATGGCGGCTGCCGGATCCGGCGAGTTGAAGACCGCGGTGCCGGCCACAAAGGTATCGGCGCCTGCCCGCCAAGCCTCCGCGATGGTATCGAGGGTAATGCCGCCATCCACCTCGAGTGCGGCCTTGGAGCCGCGACGATCGAGGATGGCACGCGCCCGGCGGATTCTGTCGGTGGACTGGGGAATGAAGCTCTGGCCGCCGAACCCGGGGTTCACGGTCATGAGCAGCAGCAGATCCAGATCGTTCAATACCTCTTCGATGGTCTGCAGCGGCGTCGCGGGCGTAAGCGCCAGGCCGGCCAGAAGGCCGCGCTCGCGCACCGCGGCGAGATGCCGCTGGACGTGGACCGTGGCTTCCACATGGAGGGTGAAGATCCGGGCACCGGCGTCGGCGTATTCCGGGAGGTAGCGCTCGGGCTCCTGAACCATAAGGTGGACGTCGAGAGGTACCTCGGTGATGCGACGCAGGGCGCGGATCATCGGGGCGCCGAAAGTGAGGTTGGGGACGAAGCGGCCGTCCATCACGTCCACGTGGATCAGTTCGGCACCGCCGGCGACGACCCGATCCACCTGATCGCGGAGGTGGCCGAGGTCGGCGCTCAGGATGCTGGGGGCGATACGCACGCTCATGGGTTTGGCTTCCGCGAGAGAATGAGATCGACCCGGCCGTCCCTCGGACTCAGCGTGCCCGAGGCGGGGCGCTGCTCAATCACCAGGCCGGGTGGCTTGTTGGCCACGCCCCGCGCCGTGATCGCGCCGACGGCCAGCCCCGCGGCCTGCAGCCGCTCCCGGGCCTGCTGGCTGGTCATTCCGATCACGTCGGGCACGCTGATCTCGGCTGGGCCGCTGCTCACTACCAGCACGACTTCCGAGCCGGGATCGCGACCGACTCCAGCGCCTGGCCGGGTGGCGACGACCACTCCGCGATCGGCCGATGCGGGAATCGAATCGGACTCGGTGGCCGCGAGCCCGGCGGCTCGCACGATCATCCGGGCCTGGGCTTCCTCCAGGCCGATTACGTCGGGCACCGGGAGCGGGGCCGGCCCATCGCTTGGAGTGAGATGCACCGTGCTGCCGGCCGGTAGCACCGTCCCGGGGGCGGGATCCTGCCAGATGACGGTGCCCTTAGCCGCCTTGGGATGGGGCTCGCCATCCTCGATTCTGGCCTTGAATCCCAGCTTCTCGATCCGGGCCCGGGCTTCGTCGCTGGGCCGGTCCAGCACGCGTGGAATGGCCTTGTCGGACGAAAAGACCTGTGCGGGAAACCAGAATACCGTGATCAGATACCCCAACCCGAAAGCCCCCGCGACCACGGCCGTTTGTCGCGCCAGCCGACGGCCCGAAACCGTAGAGAGGAGCGAGGGGCCGAGGTGGCGCCGGAAACGCATCAGCCCGCCTTGCGGAGCCGTGAGGCGTAGGCACCATCCATCCGCTGCCGCTGGGGCAGGATCCGCAGGTCTCCCTCCGGTGAAAGCAATTCCTGCGGAAAATCCCCGCCGGGATCGCGGCTGAAGTCGGGATGGGTGCGGAGGAACGATTGCACTTGTTGCGCGTTCTCCTCGGGTTCGAGGGAACAGGTGGCGTAGATCAGCAGTCCGCCCGGCCGGACCACCGCCGCGAGCTGTTCCAGGAGCTTGCGCTGTCGCCGGGCCAGCGAGCGGAGCGCGTCCGCGCGGACCCGCCACCGGGCATCGGGGTGCCGAGCGAAGGTCCCCGTACCTAGGCAGGGGGCGTCAAGCAGGACCGCATCGACCGGACGCAGCGGTGGCCGCCCGGCGTCCGCCAGCACCACGTACTCCCGACCGCTTCCGGCACGGGCCAGGTTTTCCCGCAACCGGGTGGCTCGGAGCCTCGCGATTTCGCCCGCGATGACGATTCCCGCCGTCCGTCCCAGTGCGATCGTCTTACCTCCCGGGGCGGCACAGGCGTCGTACACCGTGGCGCCCGCGGGGAGCTGGGCATAGCGAACGACGAGGGCGTGGGCCGGATCCTGCACCATAAAATCTCCGGTATCGAATCCCGGCAGGGCCGCCGGCTTCATCCCGCGGATGACCAACCCGGCGCCGTAAGGGGCGGAGCTCACCGTGAGGCCGGCTACCCGCCAACGATCTCCGATCGATTCGACCGACGCCCGCGCGGGCTGCACCACCAGCGAAGGGGCGGTGTTGTTCCACTCGAGGAGCGCCTCGGTCTCTTCGGCCCCGAACCCGGCGAACCATCGGTTGACCAGCCACAGCGGATGGGAATATCGAACGGCCAGTTGGGCGGGAGTGTTGGGAGGGCCGGCGCCAAGGCCATTCACCTCCGCCGGCACCGCCTCGAGCGCCGCGAACCGTCTCAGGACCGCGTTCACGAACCCTGCCGCCTTTGGCCCGGCCGACTCCTTCGCGAGCGTGACGCTGGTGCTGACGGCGGCATGTCGTGGTACCCGGTCCAGCGCTCGGATCTGATACGCGCCGAGTCGCAGGATGCTCCGCACCCGTGGATCCACCAACCGGAGGCCGTTGGGTACCAGCGGCCCCAGGGCCTGGTCAAGCGCGGTCTGCCGGCGGAGCACGCCTGCCGAGAGCTCGTGGGCCAGACGCCGATCCCGGTCGGGCAGCGCTCCCACCGCGCTATCACGCGCCAAGTCGAAGGGCTCGCCCTCGCTCACCCGCTCCAGGATGCGGAGTGCCGCTCGGCGGGCGGGGAGACCGGATTCGGTCGATGGCGGCTTCATGTCCAGGACTGAGGACTGAGGATTGAGGACTCGGGACTGGGGCAGAGCCACTGAGTTCTCAGTCCTCAGTCCTGCCTCCTCCCAGCATTCCGCGGACCGGGCTGGAGGGCACCGCCGCCTCCCGCTTCGGCATCCTGCCGGCGAGATACGCCAGCCGTCCCGCCTGCACCGCGTACCGCATGGCCCTGGCCATGGCGATCGAATCGTCCGCCTCCGCCAGCGCGGTGTTCATGAGGATCCCGTCCACGCCCTGTTCCATGGTGAGGCACGCGTCCGAGGCGGTGCCGACACCCGCGTCGACGATCACCGGGACCGTGAGCCGTCGCTTGATGACACGGATGCCATAGGGGTTGAGGAGGCCCAGTCCGCTCCCGATCGGTGAGGCGAGGGGCATGACCGCGACGGCACCGGCCTCCTCCAGACGCAGGGCGGTGATCAGGTCGTCGTTGGTGTAGGCCATCACCTTGAATCCTTCCCGCGCGAGGGTGCGGGTGGCTTCCAGCAGACCGGCGGTGTCCGGGAGAAGGGTTTCGCGGTCACCGATGACCTCGAGCTTCACGAAGTCGTTGAATCCGGCCTCGCGCGCCAGCCGGGCGTAGCGGACGGCCTCATCGGTGGTGTAACAGCCAGCGGTGTTGGACAGGAGGAAGAACCGCTCGGGGCTCAGATGGTACAACAACCCCTCCTCCATGGTCCGGTCGAGATTCACTCGCCGGACCGCCACGGTCACGACCTCGGCTCCGGAGGCCTCGATGGCCTGCACCATTTCGGCGTTGCTCCGATACTTGCCCGTACCGACGAGCAGCCGGGAGCGGAAATGCCGTCCGGCGATGACGAAGGGAGCATCGGTGGCGGTCTCGAAGTCCTGCATGGTGCCGGTCATGTCTCTCATTTCTGACGAAGGTCGACTCAGCCCCCGCCCACCAAATGTACCAATTCCACGGCGTCACCGTCGCTCAGTCCGGTCTCGGGGAGCCGGGGCCGACGGACGATCGCGCGATTCAGCTCTACTACTACCATGCGGGGGTCGAGCCCGAGGTGTCGCAGCAGGTCGGCCACGGTTGCGGGGCCGCTCAGGGTTCGTGCCTCTCCATTGACCACGACGTTCAGTTCGCTCATGCATCCCTCAACCAGGGATCGAGAAGCGCGAGAACGGCGGCCGCGGGGTCAGCCGAGTGCCACGCGGCGGAAATGACCGCGACGCCGTAGGCTCCGGCATCGCGGACCTGGGTCACCCGCTCCGAGGTGATGCCCCCGATAGCCACGACCGGCAATCCCAACCGGGCGGTGGCTTCCACCAGGGCGAGACCCGCCGGCCGCCGGCCGGGATGCGATCGGGTTTCGTAAATGTTTCCCACCATCAGGAAATCGGCCCCTTCGGCGACCGCGGTTTCGGCTTCGGACTCATCGTGGACAGAACGTCCGATCCATCCGGCCCAGCCCTCCCCGAGGACCCGCCGAGCGTCACTGGGCGCCAGGTCCGTCGCGGCGAGCTGCACCCCCTGGGTGTCGAGAGCACGGGCCAGGTCGGGCCGGCCGTTGACGAAGACCGAGGCTGCCGGCGGCCCCGCCAGCGCGATCAGCCGGGTGACCAAGCCGGTGAGTGCCGCACCGCCCAGGGTTCGGGACCGGGCGTGAATGGCCACCGCGGGGCCGGCCGATGCGATGGCGGCGGCGCGAACGCCGAATTCGTCGAGGGCCAGCACCTGATCATCGGTGACCGCGTGGAGGCGCGGCAGCGGTCTCATCCGAATCGTTGACCAACCGCAATGGCCCGGCCGCGGACCCAGGAGGACACCGGCATCCGGCGTTTGCCGGCGGGTTGCACCTCCTGCACCTCCACCGCGCCGATTCCGCCGGCGACCACCAGCGTCGGGCCCGCGACCAGTACGGTCCCCGGCTCCGCCGTCCCGCTGACCGCGCGGGCCCCGAAGAACTTTATCTCCGCCTCTTTCAGCATAGCCCAGGCTCCCGGCTCGGGGTCGAACGCGCGGACGCAGCGGGCCAGGTGAGCGGCGTCCTGGCTCCAGCCGAGACGGCTGAGGGTTCGATCCACCTTGGGAGCGTAGGTGGCCAGGGTATGGTTCTGCGGCTCCGGCCGGGACGCCCCGGCGGCCATGAGGGTGAGCGCCTCGATCAGCGCCGCGGCGCCCAGCTCGGCGAGTCGCTCGGTGAGTTCTCCTCCGGTCTCATCCGCGGCGACTTCGGTCTCGATCCGATGGATGAGCGGGCCGGTGTCGAGGCCGGCTTCCATCTGCATGATGCTGACGCCGGTGGTTTCCTCACCATTGAGAATGGCCCACTGGACGGGTGCCGGACCGCGCAGCCGGGGCAGCAAGGAGGCGTGGACGTTGACCATGCCCATGGGCGGAATGCCGAGGATCTCGGGCCGCAGCACGTGACCGTAAGCCACCACGATGCCGATGTCCGGCTTGAGATGCTCGAGGCCCCGGGCAAAGACGTCGCCCACCGGCTGGGCGGGCTGGAGCAGGGGGATCCCTTCGGATTCGGCGACCAGCTTGATGGGTGGTGGGGCTACGCTGGACCGGGAACGGCCCTGAGGCCGGTCGGGTTGGGTAACGACGCCGACCACATCGAATCCCTCTTCGAGCAGCGCGCGCAGGGAGGGGACGGCGAATTCGGGAGTGCCGAAGAAGACGATCCGCATCAGATCTGGCCGGCGGACGCGGGCTTCACCTCGCGGACATAACTCGCGTCCTTCTCGTGTTCGCGTTTCCAACGGTTGAGGAGCATGCGGCGCTTCATCGGGCCCAGGTGATCGATGAACAGGATGCCGTCCAGATGGTCGATCTCATGCTGAATGGCCCGAGCTGGAAGGCCTTCGGTCTCGATCCGCACCTGGTTCCCGTCGCGGTCGGTGGCTTCCACCACGACCCGATCCGGCCGGGTCACGTCCGCGTAGATATCGGGAATCGAGAGGCATCCCTCCTCCGAGGTAGCCCGCCCGGAAGACTCGAGAATGACGGGATTCACCAGCACATACTTCTGATCCTCGGCGTCGATCACGGCGACCCGCCGCGCCACCCCGACCTGATTGGCGGCCAGGCCCACACCCTTGGCGGCGTACATGGTCTCCAGCATGTCGTCGACAAGGCGCCGGAGTGCGTCATCGATCTGGACTATCTCGGGGCTCCGCTGGCGGAGCACCGGGGAGCCCAGGACATGGATCGGCAGGATGCTCATCCCGCGCCACCGGGGGCGACACTCTGGCCCACCCGAACGATGCGCCCCCGCTCGACGATCAGGGTGGCGGTGCCGCTCTCGATGGTGACCCGGTCATCCTTGACGTCTTTGACCTTGCCGATGATCCCGCCCCCGGTGGTGACCTCGTCCCCCTTCTTGAGGCCGGCGAGGATCTGTTCGTGCTTCTTCCGCGCCTGCGACTGGGGGCGGATCAGCAGGAAGTAGAAGACGAGGCCGAAGCCGACGACCTGGAGCAGCAGCACGGTTATGCCGCCCGAGCCGGAGCTGGGGGCGGGCATCAGGGCGAGCAAAGGTGTGATCACGTATCCTCTCTCAGGTGATAGCGCTCGAGCCATTCCCGGCTCCAGCGGTCAAAAGTGCCGTCCAGTATCGCGGCGCGGGCCAGTTCGCCGAGGCGGACCAGGAACCGCACGTTGTGAATCGAGAGCAGTCGCAGCCCGAGCATTTCCTCCGCCACGAACAGGTGGCGAAGGTAGGCCCGCGGAAACCGGCGGCAGGTCTCGCAGTCGCAGTCGGAGTCCAGCGGCTGATCGGAAAACCGGAGTCCCGCCCCGCGCACGTTCACCTTGCCCCGGCTGGTCCAGGCGCTGCCATGGCGCCCGTTCCGGGTGGCGGCCACGCAGTCGAACAGGTCGATGCCGCGGGCGATGCCGGTCAGCAGGTCGGCCGGGAATCCGACGCCCATAAGATAACGGGGGATGCCGCGCGGCAGGACCGGTTCCAAGGTCTCCAGCACGCGGTGCATGACCGGCTTGGTTTCTCCCACCGAGAGGCCGCCGATGGCTATCCCGGTCCAAGGCCCCAGGGCCAGGGTGCCTTCCAGGGAGCAGAGACGGAGGTCGTCGTGGATTCCACCCTGGAGGATGGGCCAGAGTGTCTGGCGGGACGCCGGGACGGTGGGGTGGCGCTCGGGGGACTCGAGATTTTCCGCCGTTCCGGCGCCCCCCCGTTCCGCCAACGCCTCGTGCCTCGTCTTACAGCGTCCCAGCCACCGAAGGGTCCGCTCCATCCCCTCGCTCGCCAGATCGTGTGTGGCCTGGCCGGGGACGACATGATCAAAGGCCATGGCGACGTCCGCGCCGAGATCCCACTGAATCTCCATGGCGCGTTCGGGGCTGATGCTGCGCAGAGAGCCGTCGATGTGACTCTGAAACTCCACCGCATCCTCGCTGATCTTGCGCAGCCCCTCCAGCGAGAACACCTGGAAGCCCCCGGAGTCGGTGAGCATCGGTCGGTCCCAGGTGCTGAACCGGTGGAGGCCGCCCAGGGTCCGGATGACCTCCTCTCCCGGTCGCAAATGGAGATGGTAGGTGTTTCCCAGAATGATCTGCGCCCCGGTGCGGCGCACCTCCTCGGGATGGAGGCCGCGCACGGTACCATGGGTGCCCACCGGCATGAAGGCCGGAGTCTTCACTTCCCCATGGGGAAGTTGAAGGACGCCGGCACGGGCGGCGCCATGGGTGGCTTGGAGGGTGAATTCAAACATGGATCAAAGCTATCAACGGTCAGCTGTCGGCTCTCAGCCCTAGGCTGTCAGCCATAGGCGTGGGCCGCCAGGGAGGGCCTGCGGCGGGGAGGTAGTCGCCGATTGCAGTGGCTGACAGCTGAACGCTGACAGCTGACAGCTGATAGCCGAGAGCCGATAGCTGGACCCTCATACCACCACCATCGCATCCCCATAGGAGTAGAAACGGTAGCGTGCCGCCGCCGCATGGCGGTAGGCCGTCATCGTGGTTTCGTAGCCCGTGAAAGCGGCCACGAGCATCAGCAGGGTAGAGCGGGGAAGATGAAAGTTGGTCAGCAGATGGTCCACGACCCTGAATCGGTAACCGGGCCTGACCATCAGGCTGGTCTCACCGGTCCCGGCCGACACCACTCCGGTTTCCGCGGCCGAGCTTTCCAACGCGCGGACCACCGTTGTCCCCACGGCCCACACCGCACCGCCCGCTTTCCTGACCTCGCCGATCAGTTGCGCCGCTCTTGCCGGAATGTCGAAACGTTCCGGATGCATTTGATGACGAGCGAGGTCTTCCGCTTCAACCGGTTTGAAAGTGCCGGGGCCGACCTCGAGCACGAGGCGGGCGATTCGGACCCCGCCATTCTCCAGCATCCGGAGCAGGTCCGGCGTGAAGTGGAGCCCCGCTGTGGGCGCCGCCACGCTCCCCTCCCGCTCGGCGTACACCGTCTGGTAGCGGAGATCATCCACCGGCGTCGGCGCCCGTTCGATATATGGAGGTAAGGGTAGTCTTCCGAATCGGCGGATGGCCTCCTCGGCGGACGCGCCAATGAACCGCACCAGCCGGAGGCCGTCGGCAAAGAGGTGGGTGGTTTCGACTGCGATTCCATCTCCCAGCGCGATTCGCTTCCCGGGGCGGAGGGCGCTGCCAGGCTGGCCCATTGCCACCCAGTTCCCATCCACCCCGGGGTGAATCAGCAGCACCTCCGCCGCCGCGCCGGAGGGTCTGGTGCCGAGGAAGCGCGCGTGGCGTACTCGCGTGGTGTTGATGACGAGGAGGTCACCAGGGGGGATGAGGTCAGGGAGGTCGGAGAAGTGGCGGTCTTCAAAGGGCGGGACGGCGGTAGGGCGGGACGGCGGTCGTTTCCGATGCCTGGACGGGTCCCGCCGTTCCGCCGTTCCGTCGTTCCGCCGCACCACCAGCAGCCGACTCCCCCCCCGCTCCGCCAACGGCTCCTGCGCGA
>JBGPJS010000098.1:0-10347 GCA_041485505.1 Gemmatimonadota bacterium
AGAGGCCGTGCACGACCGCGATGGCCGAGAGATCGAAGAGGTTGCGGGTGGCGGAGTCGAAACCACGGACGCCCCGCTCACACAGCATTACCTCCGGATTGCCCTCGGCCAGGATGTACTCGGCGGAGAGGAGGAGTTCCGCGATGGTCGCCGACATTCCGCGCTTGAGCAGGATCGGCTTGCCCGAGCGGCCGGCCTTCTTGAGAAGCGAGTAGTTCTGCATGTTGCGAGCGCCGATCTGAATGATGTCAGCGACTTCGCTCACCAGATCGACCCCTTCCGGATCCATCGCCTCGGTGACGACCAGGAGGCCGCTGGCATCGCGGGCCCGCTGCAGCAGCTTGAGTCCGGGCTTGCCAAGACCCTGGAACGAGTAGGGGGAGCTGCGGGGCTTGAAGGCGCCGGCGCGGAGCACGGTGGCGCCCGCTTCGCGCACCGCGTGCGCGGCGGCCAGGATCTGCCGCTCGTTTTCAACGGAACAGGGCCCGGCCATCACCACGACGTCCTCACCACCGATGCTGAGCCCGCCCGGGAGGGTGATCACCGTGGATTCGGGCTTCCACTCCCGGGAAACCTGCTTATACGGCTTGGTGACGTGAATCAGTTCCTGGACGCCGGGCAAGGCCGCGAACCGTGAGGCGTCCACCCGCCCGTCGTTGCCGACTAGTCCCACGGTCGTGCGTTGCCGGCCCGGCATGGGGCGGGCTTGGTAGCCCAACTCCTCGATTACCTCGACCACCCGCCGGATTTCCTCCTCGGGTGCGCCGTGACGCATGACGATCAGCATGCGAGGTCAACTCCTGGCTAATGCGACACTCCACCCACGCGCCATGGGCCATGAGCTGTGTACGGAGCAGCCCATAGCCCATGGCCCGACACTGATTTGCTCGTCTCTAACCTAACCTCTCAGACCAGCACCGTCTCCCCCAGCCTTACACCGACGATCGTCGACACCCCTGGTTCCTGCATGGTGACTCCGTAGACCGCGTCCGCCGATTGCATGGTGCGCGGGTTGTGGGTGATGACGATGAACTGGGTGGTCTTCTTGAACTCGTCCAGGAGCCGGGTGAAGCGACCGACGTTGGCATCGTCCAGTGGGGCGTCTACCTCGTCCATCAGGCAGAACGGGCTGGGCCGCGTGAGGTAGATACTGAAGAGCAACGAGACGGCCACCAGGGTCCGCTCGCCCGAGGAGAGGAGATGGATCCGCTGGGTCCGCTTGCCGCGAGGCGCGGCATGGATGTCGATCTCGCTGCCGAGTGGGTCATCCGGGTTGGCCAGACGGAGCTCGCACTCGCCGCCGCCAAACAGGGTCTGGAAGACGTTCACAAAGTTCGCCTGAACGGCGCTGAAGGTCTCCATGAACAGGTTCCGGGCGCTGCCGTCGATCTCCCGGATGGCCTGTAGGAGCGAATGCCGCGCGGCCACGAGATCGGCTCGCTGGCTGGTCAGGAACTCGAGCTTCTGGCTTTCCTCGGCGTGTTCCTCCACCGCGAGAGCATTGATCGGCCCGATGGCCTCCAGGGCGGCGGTGATCTGGGCCGCCTCCGCCTCCAGTGACTCGAGGTCGAGGTCAAGCATGGACGCCTCAGCCATCAGCTGGTCCAGGGGCCGATGCCACTCGGTCTCCACCCGCTCGACGATACTGCGGCGGCGGGCGCCGGCTTCCGCCATCTCCAGCTCGAGCCGGTGATACTCCTCGTTGCACGCCTCGAGGCCCATCCGGGCTTCGGTCAGTTCCTGCTCGGCACTCATCAAGGCTCGTTCCGCCCCGGCGGAGGCGCCGTCCGCGTCGGTCGCGGCGGCTTCCAGTTCCAATACCGCGACCCGCCGTTCGGCGCGGGACTCCTGCCACTGCGCCAGTTGTGCGCACAGTGCCGCGATGTCCCCTTCCAGTCGGGTGAGTTCGTCGGTCAGTGAGTGGACCGAGGCGTCCGCATCGGCTCCGGTGACCGTAGACCGCTCGAACTGGCCGGAAGCGCCCTCCAGTCGGGCCGCTACGTGGGCTTCCTGCACCTGCCAGTGGACCCGCGCGTCCCGGGCGGCTTCCACTTGGGTATCAAGCTCGGCAAGGCGGGCGCGGCCCTCACCGAGATTTTCGTCGAGACGGGCCCGAGCGAGTTCGCCTTCCATGAGAGATACGTCGATCTGCGCGAGCCGGCGCTCCGAGCGCTCGACGCGCTCGGTCAAGCTGCGGAGCTGGGCTTCCGCCCCCTCCAGCTCTCGGGCGACGACGGAAACAAGCCGGACGGCATCGTCCCGGGTCGCAACTGCGTGGCGCTCTGCCTCGCGGGCCTGTTCGGCTGCGGCTGTGGCTACCTCCAGTGCAGCTTCCTGTTCGGCCAGGCGCTGAACGGTGATGGCCAGTGCGGCATCGGCCGCGCTGAGCAGCGCCCGAGCCCGATCCACCTCGTGTCCTAGGCTGTCCAGTTCGGCCCGGCGACGGAGGGGGCCTGACGGGGCCGCCACCCCGGCGAGGAAGATCGCGCCGTTGGGGCGCCGGAGCGCTCGGCCGGAGGGTTCGAGCACCTCCGACCCCGAGAGGAGGGCTCGGACCCACCCATCGGCGGGGTCCATGGCGTGGAGCCGATGGTCGAGCGGGTGACTTCCCGCGGCTGCGACAGGACCGAAATCCACCGGGAGCAGGACCAGGGCGCCCGGTTGGGCCTCGGCATGCCAGGATTGGATGGCGGCGATACTCTCGTTGCCCCGCACCAGTACCGCGTGAACCCACTCACCCAGCAGCCGTTCGGCCAGTTCAGCATCATCGGGGCCGGTGCTGATAAAGTCGCTCAGCGGTCCGAGGATCGCGCCGCCGAAGCGGTCCCGCACCGCCAGGAGCGCGGCCGCGCCGGGAGCCAGGCCAACGCGATCGCGCTCTAGCTCTTCGAGGGCCTGCCGCCGGGCGCTTAGCTGGGCGAGGGATTCCTCCGCCCTGCGCCGCTCGGCCCGCTCCAGCGCCTCGCGCCGACGGGTCTCCGCTACGTCTTGGCGGCCCCGTTCGGCTTCGCTGGCGCTACGCCGAGTCTCGATGATCTGGCGCTCGGCTGCCTCGGAGACCTCGGCCCGCCGGTGCTGGGCGGTCTCCAGGTCGGCGTGAAGGGCCCCGTGCCGCATGGAGAGCTGGGCCGCCTGTTCCCGCAGCGAGGCCAGCTCGCCCTCGAGCGCCGTCCGCTCACCCTCAAGGCTGCGCAGGGTCTGGGCTCGACGTTGAAGGTCCTCCTCGAGCTGGCGGACGCTCTGCCGTTGATCGCCGAGGCGCAAGCGGACCTCCTGCTCCGCCGCGGCCCGTACCGTGAGTTCGGCCCGAATTCGCTCACCTTCCTCGAGCGCCGCGCGGTGTTCGTCCGCTGCCAGGTCCCGTTCCCGGGTCGCCTGCTGCGCCCGGGCCGCCATCTGGGTCCGCTCCTCGCTGGCCCGCAGACGGCGAGTCGTGGCGTTGGCGAGACGCTCCTCGGCTAGGGCGAGATCGCCATCGAGCCTCCCCAGTTCGAGTCGCACCGACCCAAGCCGACGGGCGATCTCGGTTCGTTGGGTGTCGGCGATGGCTCGGGTACGAGCGCACTCCTCCCGCCGGTGCTCGTGGGTGAGGACCGATTCCTTTGCCACCGGCAGCTCGGAGGCCAGGGCGTGGTGACGGGCCTCGCTCGAGGCCACCTGCTCCGCGAGGAGGTCGAGATGGCGCCGGGCGAGGGTCAGCTGAACGGCGAACTTGTCCTCAAGCAGCTTGGTATGCCGCTCCGCTTTGCCGCGCTGCCGCGCCAGGCTGCGGATGGTGGTTTGTTTCTCGGCGACCAGATCCTCGACCCGCTGGAGATCGATCGCAGTCTCCTCGAGGCGGCGCTCGGTGGTCTGCTTCCGGTCGAGGTAGAGCCCGATGCCCGCCGCTTCCTCGAAAAGCGAGCGGCGCTCTTCCGCACGGTCCGAGAGGAGGAGATCGATCATCTTGGCTTCAATGACGACGCCGGCATCGCTGCCCAGGCCGGTGCCCCGAATGAGATCCTGGATGTCGCGGAGCCGCACCGGTGCGCCATTGAGCAGATAATCGCTCTGGCCGGACCGGGAGAGTCGCCGGGTGATCTGGACTTCCCGATAGGCGATGGGCAGGTCTCCATCGCTGTTATCGAGGAAGAGGGAGACCTCAGTGACATTGACCGGCCGGCGGCCCGCCGCACCTTGGAAGATTACATCTTCCATTTTGCCTCCCCGGAGGAGCCGGGCGGACTGCTCGCCCAACACCCAGCGCACCGCGTCCGAGACGTTCGACTTGCCGCATCCGTTCGGGCCGACGATCGCCGTCACCCCTTCGCCGAAGGAGAGGTGAACGGTATCGGCGAAGGACTTGAATCCGGAAAGCTCGAGCCTGGTCAGCTTCATGGCAGGATCCGGTTAGGGGTGCGGGTCGGGCTGATAGATGAAGAACGGTCGTCCCAGTTTGCGGCCGGTTGCTTCGGCTTCATCACGGGTGGCGTACGGGCCCAGCACGACCCGGTATCCCTCTTCACCGGTGCGGGGTTTGAGGACCGAAGCCGGGAGGCCGGCCTCGGAAAGCTGCTTGGCCAACTCGGCCGCCCAGACCGGGTTCTGCGAGCTGCTCACCTGTAGAAAGACCCCGGATTGCTGGCCGCTGTCGCTGGGCACCGCGGTCACTGTGGACTCGGCCGGTGCCGACATGGCCGTTCCGGTCTCCGGCGTCCAGGCCAGTGAGAGCCAGAGATCCGCCGCCCCGTCTGGAATCCGTCCAATCTCCGGCATCTCGGGCCGGGCCAGATCGTAGGCGACAATGTCATCCTTCTGCTTGACGAGCAGGGTCTGTCGGTTGGTCACCGTGTGGAGGTCCTTGCTCCATTCGGTGGCGAGGCTCCCCGCTACGCGACCGGCGGCCAAGTCGAGCACCCACACCGAATCGGCTGACGGAGGATGAACCAGCAGCCAGCGCCCAAACGGATCGGGCCGCATGGCCCCCGCAGGACCGGGGAGAGGGAATTCCCCAATCGGCTCCAGGGTGAATCGATTGATGATCATGATGTTTCCTTCCCGGCGGGCCACGTAGAGCCGGTGTCCCGACGGGGAGAAAACCACCGCGCGGGCGTGCCCGCTGACTGGGATCGAATGCGACTTGTCCCGGGCGTGCGGGTCGTAGAGCACCACCGCCGTATCCGCCGCGATGGCCAACAGGTCGCCCCAGAAGGTGGCCGCCGCATCGCCGTGGGGAAGCAGGGCCGTTGCGGGCGGCTGGTCGCTGGCGAGGAGGGTCAGTGTGTTACTGGCGGCGGCTGTCACCGCGAGGAGTTGATCGTCCTTCGTCCCGAAAAGATCGAGCGGTCGGCCGGGGAGCCGGGTGCGGAAGCGCAGGGGGTTCCGCCGGATCGTCTGGGTGACGGCGTTGCTGTCGTCCACGGTGTAGAGTGCACCATCCGGCCCCAGGGCCGCGTCGCGCACCCCGGCCAGGAGCGTCCGGACCTTCCCGTTCGAAAGATCAACCGCCACAACCTCGTTCTTCACGTCGAGGGCGTAGACCACAGACTGGTCCAGATCGACTCCGATGGCACGCCGCAGAGGAGGGATCTTGCTTTCCGAATGCCAATCGGTAGCGGCCAGGGTGGGGGCCCGGTACACTTGCGCCGTTCCGCCCCGGCTAGGGAGCCGGAGCAGACTGGAGGGGGGGACCTGGTTGGCGATGGAAAGACCGGCGGCGAACTGCCGAGGGGCGCTCTGGCAGGCGAACGCCGCCGCAATCAGGAGAACACCGGTGGTGGCCCGGGGAGATATCACGGATGGGAAAGATAGCGACTGCGAGGTGGCAGTGGGTAGAGGGCGAGGGTGGGAAGGAAGGGGAAGGAAGGGAAGGAAGGGAGGGATGGGAAAGACGGGAAAGACGGGGGATTCGAACTGTCTCCCTCCGTTCCCGTCCTCCCGTCTTTCCCGTCTCTAGTACGTCGGTCCCAGACTCACCGTCCAATACCCCTTCACCCCGGGGCGATTCTGGGGCCAGGAATAGTCGAAACGCAGCACCGCGATTCCGAAGAGATTGCCGCGGATCGAGAGGCCGATCGTCTGCAACGGGGTGCGTACCGCGATCGGATCGTCCAGCGGGTCCCGGCTGAGTTTCACTTTGCTATGCTGGTCCCAGGCAACCCCCACATCGTAGAACACCGCCCCTTCAAACGGTGGGAATCCGATCGGCAGGAAGCCGAGCGAGGCGTTGAGGAGCGGGAAGCGGAGCTCGGCGCTGGCGACCGCCAGCTCGGTCCCGATCAGGCGGTCGAACTCGGGGCACCCGGTCTGGACGGTGGCCGCGCGACACTCGTTGCGTCGGTACGACCCCGAGGTGTTGCCCCGCACCAGGTCGGTGTGTCCCAGGAACACTTGGAAGCTGTCCGCGTCCGCCCCCAGCCCGCCGTAGTAGAGGGCCCGGGTGGCCAGCGTAAAGGGCCCGAGCAGGTGGTCGTAGCGGCGATAGTCCGCCAGCAGGTTGGTGATTTTCCAGCTGCCGATGGTCTGAGACAGCTCCAGCCGGTAACGCCGGCCATAGAAGGGGCCGACGTAGCCCATGAGGGAGTTGTCGAACGTGTACCCCAGCGAGGGCTGGACGTAGTTGATGTTGCTCCGGTTGAACTGAACGAAGGTCGGATTCGCGGTGAGCTGGCCCGTGAGCGGATCGTAGGGCTCCAGAATGCTCTGCACGGCATCGTTCACGTTGGCCAGCCGCAACCCCATCTCCACCCGTTTGAATCGGCTGAAGGGGTAGTAGGCCTCGACGAAGGCTGAGCGCACCACGAAGCGCCGGACGTTCGTGATGAGAGTATTGGTCCCGACGCTCGGGGAGTCGACCGCGATGCTGTCGGGTAGCAGGAAGTAGTAGGGCGACTGGCCGATGCCAGTGGCCCAGTTGAGCCGGTGGGCCTGGTTGATGTAGGTGGCCTCGATGTCCGCTTCGCTCAATCGACCATTGACGTAGCCGCTGAACAGCAGGGTGTGATCGCCCAGGAGATCGCTCAGGGCGATGGCGCTCCCGCCGAAGAAGCCGTTCCCGAAATTGTCGCGGGTGTACCCGATCGTGGGCCGGGCGATGTAGTCCGGGTGATACTTTACCTTGTACTTCTGGACGCTGAATTCCGCGGTGTCAGGCAGGCTCAGATTCGCGGAGTCGAGGAGGGCCGCGATCGACACCGGCGCCGGCGCTTGGGTGGAGTCCGGGGCCTGGCTCGCATCGTCGGCGGGCCGGAAGCCCTGTGGGGTCCGGTAGAGCGAGCCCGACTGGCCCTCGTCGGCATGGGACTGGGTCGAATCCCTGACTGCGGAAGCGGGAATCGGCGCCTGGGGCTCGGAGGCCTGAGTGTCCTTTGCCGCGGTCGCCGGGGAGACCACCGCGACGGCCGGCGTCGGCTGCCAGGACTGTTTCCGCAGGCTTCGCGGATTGTCTACGGTGTAAACGTCGTACTTGCCGTCCTCGTAGTAGACGAAGGCCAGCCGGTCGGCGAGGGTTGCCCAGGACAGCACGGGCGAGAATGGTGTGATCCCTTGGACGCCGGTGAAAAGGTCGGTGATCTGGAACAGCTTTCGGCTCTCCAGATCGTAGAGGAAGATATTGCTGACGCCATTGCGGTCGGAGACGAAGGCGAGCTCGCGGCCGTCCGGAGACCACTGAGGGCTGACGTTCTTGCCCTGTTCCATCTCCGGCAGGACCTCGATCGTCCCCTGGTCGAGATGGTAGAGCGCGATCCGGAGGTTGCCGATCGCGAGGGTAGTAAAGTCCGTGTTCGGCCCCCGGTCCGTGGCGAAGGCAATGGTCTTGCCATCCGGTGACCAGACCGGGTGCAAGTCGGCGTACTTGTCCTGAGTCAGACGACGGAGCCCGGTCCCGTCGCTGTTCACGATGAAGAGGTCCGAGAGCCCGCCGTCGTAACCGGTGAAGACGATCTGCTTCCCATCGGGGCTGAAGGTCGGTGTGGTGACACCGTTCAGGTCGGTCACGATGCGGGAGACGATCTTGTTCCGCTTAGGGTCGAGGACCAGGATCTCGTCCTGGGGACCCCGCTTGCCGGCGACGGTGATGTACTTCCCATCCGGCGACCAGCTCGCCGAGGAATTGATGAATCGGTAGGTCTCGTAGTTGCTGCTGTAGGTGGACTTGAGGAGGCGTCGCTTGACCTTTCCGGTGGCGGCGTCGGCCAGATACAGGTCCACAAAGTAGAAATCCCGTTCACTGAAGAACGCCACCTCGGAGCCATCGGGAGAAAGCGCCGGGGCCAGGTGCAGAGTGCCCTCGGAGCGGCGCTCGGTGAGCACCTCCTGGGCAAAGGCGCGGGCCTTCTGCCGGTCGGCCACCTCTGGCAGATACTGCTTCTGGACCGCATCCCGCCACTGGTCGGAGAGCTGTCGCAGATCAAGGCCGAGGGCGCGCCGAACCGCGCCGTCGATGCCGCCGCCGGCCACCGAGCCCTGCAGGATCGCCCCGATGGCCTCATCCCCCCACCGTTCGCCGATGAACGCCATGATCGCGTGGCCGAAGCGGTAGGGAAAAACCCGGGGGTCTTTCTCCAACTGTTCGATCGTGGGAAGCTTTCCGGTGAGTGCCGCGTCCCGGAGCCACATGGCAGTTTCGGGGTCCACCGGCCCCCGGGAGAGATATTCCGCCATCCCTTCGAAGAACCAGAGCGGGGGATTCACCTGGATCAGCGTCTGGATGCCGGCGCCGGCATGCCCCCGGCTGTAGATGTCGTACTGGAACTGGTGGGTCATTTCATGCTGGAGCACATGTGCCAGCTCCGCATACGAGCCGGTAAACGGCAGCACCATTCGGTGACGGAAGAACTCGGTTACCCCACCGGTGGCTTCGCTGGGGGAGTCTCCGCCCAGGGCGTTGGTCTGCTGAAAATCGCTGTGGGAGGCGTAGAGGATGATCGGCTTTCGCTCCCGGAACTCATGGTTGAGCACTCGGGAGAGACGGGCATATGAGCGCTCGGCCATTCGCGCCGCATCCATGGCGGCCGGGCGCTCCCGCTCGTAGAAGTAGACGTCGAAGTGCTCGGTCTTGATGACCTGGAAGTCGAAAGTCCGATACTGGACCTTGTTCTGGCCGAAATAGAACTGCCCGTGGAGGCTGGCGGGCGCGGCGGCGAGAAGGAGCAGCGCCCACCCGATGAGTCGCTTCATGATAGTTACCCCTGCTTGGTCAGGAGCCGGCCGACAGCTCCGGCGCGTCGTTCCAGAGCCGCTCCAGCTGGTAGAACGAGCGGGTCTCCGGGTGAAACAGGTGGACGACAAAGTCCACGAAATCGAGCAGCACCCAACGTCCGCCGCTCATTCCCTCGATATGATGGGCCCGATGGCCCCGGCGATGCAACTTCTCCAGCACCGATTCGGCGATTCCACGGACATGAGCATCGGAGGTGCCTGACGCGATGACAAAGTAGTCGGTGGCGTCGTTCAGCCCGCGGAGGTCGAGCACCAGAATCCGGTTGCCCTTCAGGTCGTCGATCGCCTCCACGGCGGCACCCAGCGCGTCGGGAAATTTCCTGGTCACGCCGCCCCGTCCTCGACCTGGTAAAACACCGCCCACGCTCCAATGCCCACGTGGGTCCCCAGGACTCCCGTCGCCAAGCTCACGATACAGTCCCGCGGCCGGTAGGCCGCCAGCAAGGCCGTCCGCACCCGCTCCGCAGTCTCCGGTGCCTCGGCGTGGACCACACCAAAGCGGATCGCCCTGGGGCGGGGGGTGAGGCGCCGGTCCAGCAGTTCCAGCACTCGCGGAAGCACCCGATCCCGACCTCGGACCCGGTCGACCGGTACCACCGCCCCGGTGCCGTCGAGAGAGAGGATCGGCTTTACATCCAATACCCCGGCCAGCCAGGCTTTGCCCCGGGTGACCCGTCCCGAACGTAGCAGATTGTCCAATCGGTCTACGGTGATAAAACACCCCGATTGTCGACGGATCCGGGTGAGCTCCCGAGCGATCTCGGCCGCTGGCCAGCCCGATTCGGCCAACTCGGCAGCACGCAGAGCCAAGAGTCCCAGCCCCAGCGAGGCCGAGGCGCTGTCGACCAGGTGGATTCCGTCCAGTCCGGCCGCCTTGGCCGCCGTCTCCCCCGAATGAAAGGTACCCGAGAGTTTGGCCGACAGCAGAACCGCCACTACTTCGTCGGCCTCAGCACGGGCGTCCCGGAAAATCCGCACGAAATCGCCAGGGGTCGGCTGGGAAGTGGTCGGGAGGGTCCGTTCCTCCCGCATCCGCCGGTAGAAATCCCCTGGCTTGAGCTCCACCCGATCAAGGAAGACTTGGTCACCAAACATGACCTGCAGGGGGACCAGGGCGATGTGATGCCGGTCCAGCACGGCATCGGG
>JBGPJS010000099.1:0-10340 GCA_041485505.1 Gemmatimonadota bacterium
CTCGACCCCGCCCAAACCGCCCATCCCGCTCCTGGACCGTCCCCTCAGTCCGGAGGCGCTGGAGGCGGCTCTACGGTCGTTCCACGGCTCTTATTATGTCGAGCATCCATTCCACAAGTTGATGTACGACGGCAAGCTCACTCGCCGCCAGTTTCAGGGCTGGGTGGCCAACCGACTCGTCTATCAGCGCGTCGTCCCCCGGAAGGATGGCGCGATCCTCTCCAACTGCCCCGATCCCGCAGTGCGACGGGAGTGGATTCAGCGGATCATCGACCATGACGGGACCGCTCCGGGCACCGGCGGGATCGAGCTCTGGATCCGCCTCGGAATTGCCCTCGGGCTCTCGCGGGAGGAAATGGAGGACGAGCGCCACGTCCTTCCCGGAGTGCGCCTGATCTGCGAGTCGTATGTGACCTTCTGCAAGAGCAAGCCGTGGGTGGAGGCGGTGGCATCGTCGCTGACCGAGCTCTTCGCGCCCAAGATTCACCAGCAGCGCATCGAATCGTTCCCGATCCACTACCCCTGGATTCCTCCCGAAGCACTCGACTACTTCAAGAGCCGTCTGGTCCAGGCGCCGCGCGACGTGAAGCACGGCCTCGCGATCGTGCAGACACACTGTCGCACCGTTGAGTCCCAGCGGAAGGCCTTCGAAGCCCTGGCTTTCAAGCTCGAGATGCTGTGGGCCATGATCGATGGGATTTACAATGGGTACAGAGACTAGGCGAGATGACCATCACCCCGGAGACACGTCCCCGGCTCTGGCGTCTGGCTCGGATTGACTTCGACCGGGTGAGACAACGCCCCGTGCTGCTCTATCCCGAGGGGGCCATGTTCATAAACGAGACCGGAAAGGCCATCCTCGAGCTCTGCGATGGGAAACGGACCGTCGCCGAGATCGCGGCCATTCTGGGCGAAAAATACCAGACCGATGTTGCGGGAGACGTGACCGAATATCTGGACCGGATGGCGGACCGCTCCCTCGTGAACGCCACGTGATCACCGGAATCACCGGCGTTCCTCTAAGACTCTGGAGCCGCAGATGCAGGTAGATCACCGCAGCATAACCGACACCAATGGTCGCCGGACCCCGCACTCGGGCCGACCCGATCTGCGTTCTTCTGGGTTCCTCGGTGGTTATTCGGTGGCGGTAGTATCGAGATCACCGCGCCCATGACGACGTCTACTCTACCTACGACGCTCCTGGCGGAACTGACCTACCGCTGTCCGCTGCATTGTCCCTACTGCTCCAACCCGCTCGAGATGACGCGGGCGGACGCGGAATTGAGCACGGCCGACTGGAAGCGAGCTTTCACCGAGGCCCGCAACCTCGGCGTCCTTCAGCTGGGACTCTCCGGCGGCGAGCCGCTGGTCCGCAAAGACCTCGAAGAGCTGGTGGCCCACGCCCGCCAGGAGGGGTTGTATACCACGCTGGTGACTTCGGCGATGGGCCTCACCAAGAACCGGACCCAGCGGCTCAAGGACGCCGGCATCGACCACATCCAAATTTCCTTTCAGGACGTGGAGACTGCCACGGCCGAGCGAATCGCCGGGGTCCGCTCGGTCAAGCAGAAGCGGGAGGCGGCGGGATTCGTGAAAGAGCTGGATCTGGCCTTCTCGGTGAATGTGGTGTTGCATCGAGCCAACCTCGACCGGATCGGCGAAATCATCGAGATGGCCGCTGGCATGGGGGCGGATCGGATCGAGCTGGCCAACACCCAGTACTACGCCTGGGCGCTCGAAAACCGGGAGGCCCTGATGCCCACGCGGGCGCAGGTGGAGCACTCCCGAACCATCGCCCAGCGGGCGATCGAGACCTACCGCGGCAAGATGC
This sequence comes from Gemmatimonadota bacterium, assembly GCA_041485505.1. Classification (GTDB taxonomy): domain Bacteria; phylum Gemmatimonadota; class Gemmatimonadetes; order Gemmatimonadales; family GWC2-71-9; genus JBDUEA01. Next base: position 1,832 of record JBGPJS010000099.1, read on the forward strand.
AGATCATCTACGTCATGCCGGACTATTACGAGCAGTATCCCAAGCCCTGTTACGGCGGCTGGGGCAATGTGTACATCCTGATAACCCCCGACGGGCGGGCACTCCCCTGCCACGGCGCTACCCAGATCAAAGAGCTGCAGTTCGTCAACGTTCGGGATCACGCACTGGAGTGGATCTGGCAGCAGGCACCCATCTTCAACGCCTTCCGCGGCGACGATTGGATGAAGGAGCCCTGCCGGAGCTGTCCCCGCAAGGGACTGGACTTCGGCGGGTGCCGCTGTCAGGCCTACGCGCTTACCGGCGACGCCCGCAATGCGGATCCGGTCTGCACCCTGACACCACTCCGCTCCATCATCGATGAGGCGCTTGCTCCGGTCGGGGTCGGGACCCCGCCCGAGTTCGTCTACCGATACGTCGCCGGAGAGCCCCAGCGGGCGTGAGTACCTCCATCGCCGCGGTCGAGACCATCGGCCTGGGCCGCGACTACGGTTCGACGCGGGCGCTGGAGGATCTCAACCTGTTCATCGAACCTGGCGCGTTGGTCGGCCTCCTCGGACCCAACGGTGCCGGGAAGACCACCGCCCTCCTTCTCCTCGCGACACTCCTCCATCCCACCCGCGGCTCGGCCACCCTGCTGGGGCACGATGCGACGCGAGAGCGCGCCGCCATCCGCCGACGGCTGGGGCTGGTCTTTCAGGAGACCACGGTCGACGGCCTGCTGACCGTCGAGGAAAACCTCCGATTCGCGGCGCGCCTCGCCGGGTTGAGCGGGTCGGCGGTGTCCACCGCGGTGGGCGCCGCGATCAAGCGGATCGGGCTGGCCGAGCGGGGCCGGCAACCGGTGCGAGAGTTGAGCGGCGGCTGGCGCCGCCTGACCGACATCGCCCGGGCCACCCTGCACCGGCCCGATCTGCTCCTCCTCGATGAGCCGACGGTGGGGCTCGACCCGGAACACCGCGAGCGGATGTGGAGCATCGTCGAAGCCGAGCGAAGGGAGCGAGGGGTCACCATCCTCTTCTCGACCCACTACCTGTCGGAAGCGGAGCCTGCTGACCTGGTCGTGCTACTCGCGCAGGGGCGCGCGGTGGCTGACGGCACCCCGGAGGCCCTCCGGGCGACCATTGGCGGGGAAGTGGCGGAGTTCGAGGGACCGGGGGCGAGCGCGCTGGTCCGCGCGATCATCGCCGCCGGGCTGGCGGCCTCCGAGGCACGGACCGAACGGGGATATCGGATCGGCTTCGACGGTTCCCGCGAAGCGATTGCGGCCCTCGCGACCCGGGCCCAGGGGCTCTCCCGTTTCTCACTGCGCCCGTCCACGCTCGAGGACGCCTACTTCGCAAGGACCCAGAAGTCGTGAGTGCCCTCGCCACCATCTACGGCATCGTCGCACGGGACCTGCAGCGCTCGTCCCGGCAGAAGAGCCGGCTGATCGGCGGCTTGGCCCGCCCCTTCATGTGGCTCCTTCTCATCGGCACCGGGTACAACGCCATTGCGCGGATTGAGGGCGGGCTGTCCTACCAGGCGTTTGTCTTTCCCGGCACGGTGGTCATGGCGACGCTCTTCGGTGGCATGCTCACGGCCATTGCCACGGTGTACGACCGGGAATTCGGGATGCTGCGGCTGATGTTGGCCAGCCCCGCAGGAGTCCCGGTGGTGCTGGCGGGCCGGATCATGGCCGCGGGGTTGGTTGGAACGGCGCAGGGAGCGGTAGTGCTCGCGTTCGCGCCGTTTTTCATGAGGCTCTCCCCGGCGCACTTCGCTGCCGCGGCCGCCGCGCTGGTCCTCAACGCCATGGCGAGCGGTGCCCTCGGATTGCTGGTGGCCTCGCGGCTCCGGTCGGTGGAGAATTTCGCGGGAGTCATCAACGTGGTGCTCTTCCCGCTGCTGTTCCTGAGTGGCGCGCTCTACCCGACGGCAGGGATGCCGGGCCCGCTCCGGGCGGTCGCGTCGCTCAACCCGGTGTCGTACCAGGTCGACCTGCTGCGTCATGCGCTGGGGTCGCGTGCCGAGTTCGGACTGGGCATTGACCTCGGTGCGATTATCGCGGCCGGGGTGCTGGCCTTCGCGATGGCAGCCCTGCTCTTCGATCCAGAGCAGCGATTTGTGGGGAGTCGAAAAGAGAATTAGCCCCGGATCAACCCGGATCAACACGGATTCAAGTGCTGGTTCCTCGATGGTGAACCTGACGAGACTCAACTGACGGTTGTCTCCTTCGCGAGTTATCGAAGACCTGCGGCTTGGGCCCGCAATTCAGGAGTAACCGATCTCGACATCCGTGGCCGCAGATAGTTAAGGATTTGGGCCTCATGCACCGCTTCCGTGGCAACCTCGTCCGGGGGCGGGAATGCTCGATGAGTCCGTCTCCCGGCAAGATTTCCCCAACCTTCAAACCAACCTCAAATCATCTCGGTATCTCCTCAGCGCAGGTCGAATCGTTTCCGGCCCTGTCGGGGAGTCGGAGCACGCTGATCCGCTGCTCCACCCGCGCCTTGATCGGCTGCCCGATCGGGCCGCCAGCCGGAACCACGCTCTGGCTCACCACGTGGCGCTCCCAGCGGAGGAGGCCACGCGCCGGATCCCAGACCATGCCGCCCGTCTCCTCCTCGGTTTGCCGCACCTCGATCACGAGCGAATCGGTAAGCGATCGCGCCTCGCGCCGCTCCCGTCGGCCGCTCAGGCGGTACCGGCCGAGGGGCCGGCCTTGCCCGGTGCTGTCGGAGACTCGGGTGATACGCCAGCCCGTGGAATCGCTCCACGCCTGGCCGACCCGCAGCGGAGCCGCCGGCAGCGGTGGAAGAACTTCCGCCGGCACCTCGGACACATCCGTGGCCTCGGCGATCTCATCCGGGATGAACGGCCGCTCCTCGGACTGGTAGGCGCCGAAGGCGGTAAGTCGGCCCCGGTAACGTCCCCCCAGAAGGCCGTCGGTGTCAGGTGAAGTCCGCTCGCCTTCGGTCTCCTTCCAGACCGTCAGCGAATCGAACCACGCCTGGAGCAGGACACCGCCCTCGCCGGGCCGGCCCCGGAAGATCAGCGAAGCTTCGCGACCAGTTCGAGTCGTGGCCGAGTGGCTTCCGCTCCCGGTGCGGGCCTCGCTCCGGCTGGACTCGTGGAACCGCGCGCACTCGAACTGGGTCGCGAGATATCGCGGGTCCTGCGCGACGAGCGGTCCGCTCGTGACAATCGACAGCGAGAGCAGGAGGGGGAGAGACCGGTCTCCGAGAGTCGAGACCGGGGATCGGCGGAGGAAGACCATTACTCCCGATATCGGGAGGCGATGAGAAACAGCAGACCAACCAAGCTGAGGTAGAGCGTGCACCCCTGCGCGACCAGGCGCCACCCCAGGAGAGTATTCGGGATGAGGAACCCATCCAGAATCATGCTGGCCAGGAGGAGGGCTCCGCCCAGGACCTCCCTGCGCCAGGCAATGGCGAAGCAGGCCAGCCCTACGACCGCCACCCAGATGAAGCGGGCGTCGTCCCAGAGCCCTGGGTACTCGCCAACGATCGCCGTGATGACCGTCCCAAATCCGATGAACCCCACGCTTCCAAGAAAGCGGGCGACACTGTGCAGGCCGCTGCGCTTGGGGAGAGGATCCTTCTCGGGTGGGACGACGATCAAGTGCGAGCCCGACAGAGTGCCCCCACGGTCCGGGTTCAAAAAGGCCGAGCCCGGCGCCGGGCTCTGGCAATAGCACGTGAAAGGTGATAACTAGATTCCCAGAAGCAAGATCGGTGCCCTCCCCCAGTCCAACCCCCAAATGCTCCCGGAGTCCCCATGGTTGTCGGCCCCCTCCTTCGACTCCCGCGGCTCATCGCATTTTCGCTCGGCTTGGTCCTCCAACCAGGCTCTGCACGACTGGCCGCCCAGGCCCAGGCCCCTGCGCCGCGCCGACTCATCCTCGCCGGACGAATGGTGGACGGCATCTCCGACGGGATACGAAACAACCAGGCGGTTTTGATCGAGGGCGATCGCATCGTCCAGGTGGGACCCGCAGAGGAGCTCCGGTCCCAAGCCGGAGGAGTGGAGGTCGTTGATCTGAGCGGAATGACGGTGCTTCCCGGATTGATCGACAATCATGTCCATATCCTGCTGCAGGGGGACATTACCGCGGCCGACTACGATGAGCAGCTACTCAAGGAGTCCATCCCGTATCGCGCCATCCGGGCGACCGCCACGGTGAGGAAGGCCCTCATGAACGGCTTCACGACGATGCGGGATCTGGAGACGGAAGGCGCCATGTACGCGGACGTCGATATCAAGACGGCCATCAACCGCGGCATCATTCCCGGCCCGAGGTTGTTCGTTTCCACCCGGGCGTTCAGCGCCACCGGCATGTATCCGCTAAGCGGCTACTCCTGGGAACTACGGGTCCCAGAGGGGGTGCAAATCGTGGATGGCGCGGACAACATTCGCCGGGCCGTGCGGGAACAGGTCAAGTACGGTGCCGATTGGATCAAATTCTACTCCGACCGGCGCTACTTCCTCGGGAAGGATGGCCGATTGCGCAGCTGGGTCAACTTCACCGACGAGGAGATGAAGGCCTTGGTGGACGAGGCCCACCGGCTGGGCCGGAAGGTCGCCGCCCACGCCATCGGGTGGGACGGAATCGACGCCGCGCTGCGCGCCGGGGTCAATACCATCGAGCACGGCGACGGCCTGACCCCCGATCTCATCGACCGCATGGTGAAGCAGGGGGTCTACTGGTGTCCCACCATCTTCGTGGGCGCCTACGTGGCCGAGGGACGCGGCGGGATCTGGCCGAAGATGGTGGATCTGGAGCGGGCGGCCTTCGGCCTTGCGTTGCGGCGGGGTCTGCTGCCTCTCATATCCTTCGGCACCGACGCCGGCGGTTATTCCTGGGACGAGAACCAGGCCCAGGAGCTCGACTACATGGTGCGCTACGGGATGACCCCCATGCAGGCCATCCGCTCTGCGACCTCCACAGCCGCCGCGCTGCTGGACCAGCAGGACAATCTCGGTGCGATCGCCGCGGGACACTTCGCCGACCTCATTGCCGTCGCTGGAGATCCGCTAGTCGATATCAAGGAGCTGCAGCGGGTCAAGTTCGTGATGAAGGGGGGAGTGGTGTACAGGAAGGACTGAGGACTGAGGACTGAGGACTGAGGACCCCAATCTACTCAGTCCCCAGCCCTGATGCTTCCCGGAAACTGTACCAGACCTTCTTCTCGAAATCGTACAGTTGGCACCGCCGAAAGATCATCCGGACCGTGGACCACCGGAACCGGTACTCGTGGATGAATTCGCCGTACTCCCGCTGGAGGTCGGCATAGGCGCGCTTCAGATGGTAGAACGGGATCTTCGGATCCACGTGATGAGGAACGTGGATCATGATGTTGTGGACCAGCAGTTCGCTGAGCCGGGAACAGCGCACCACGACGCTGCAGTACACCTGGCCGATGGTGTTGCTCCATTCCGGCCGGTGGTCGAAAAAGGGTACGTCGGGGTGGGTGTGGTGGAGGAAGACGAAGAGCGCGATGAAGTAATTGAACACTACGAAGGGCACCACCACGCCCGCCAGCACGCCGACAATCCCTCCCCCGAAACGGTAGGTCAACCCCGAAAGCAGGATCACGAATCCGAGCGTGATCAGCTTGTCCAGCGTGACCAGAAACCGGTCCTTCGACTGCGCCTCGGGCTGGAAGATGACCATCCCCGGCCACCACACCCGCAGGAGGTAGTGCAACGCGCAGGTGTAGGGACTCCGCTCCATCCGATAGACCAGTCGAGCCCATCGGCCCTTCGCCGCATACGCCTCCGGCGTCAGGGGACGCCAGATCCAGTCGATCGGCGTATACGAGGTGAAACCGTGATGCACTCGGTTGTGCCCGTGTGACCAGAGCCGGTACATGTTCAGCGAAGGGAGCATGAACAGGGTACCGAGGATTTCCGCAATCGGCTTGCTCCGAAACAGGGCGCCGTGCGCCGCGTCGTGCGCCCACACAAACATGGATGCAACAGCACACCCCGCTCCCACACCGAAGGCCAGCCTGAGCCAGACGCTCTCGCTGGCGAACACTCCCCACATCGCTCCCAGATAGAGTGCCAAGTCGAACAGGTACCATCCGAAGGTCCGGAGCCAGGACCGCTGGTAGCAGGCGCTCGAGATCGTGCGCCGGACGGCGTTGAGGTTGATCTCCTGCAGCGATCGGTAGAGCGAGGAACTGTTCATGAACGCAGACCTGGGACAGAATGAGGATATAACCGGTTAAGGCTAGCGGCCCGTGTGTGAAGACTTCCCGGGCATTGGGATGAAAGCCAGCGCGTCGTATCCCAGAGCGAACAGTGACCGGTAAACCGTGGCCCGCTCACCGCCCACCGCTCACTGCTCAGCCATGAACGGATAGCGATACTCCTTCGGCGGATTCAGATTCTCCTTCACACTGCGCGGCGAAACCCAGCGGACCAGATTGAGGATGGATCCCGCCTTGTCGTTGGTGCCGCTCGCGCGGGCGCCGCCGAAGGGCTGCTGGCCCACCACCGCTCCGGTGGGCTTGTCGTTGATGTAGTAGTTCCCCGCCGCGTTCCGAAGTGCCCTGTCCGCTTGGATCAGCGCCCCGCGGTCCTGGGCGAACACCGCGCCGGTGAGGGCGTAGGGACTGGTCCGGTCCACCAGCTCGAGGGTCTCCACCCACCGCTTTTCCGGATAGACGTAGAGCGTGAGCAGCGGCCCGAACACCTCCTCGCACATCAGCCGGTAGTTGGGGTCGTCGACCTGGACCAGAGTGGGCTCGATAAAGTAACCGATCTCGTCCCTGCACCCGCCTCCCGCCAGGATGGCGGCGCCGGCATCCTTGCCGGCGCGGGCACCATCGATATACCCCTTGATCCGGTCGAATGCCTTCCGGTCAATCACCGCGCCCATGAAGTTGCGGAAATCGGCGACGTCACCCATCCGAATGTCACCGATCATTGCAAGCATCCGCTGCTTCACCCGGGGCCACAGGTTATCCGGGATGTAGGTCCGCGACGCCGCACTGCACTTCTGCCCCTGGTATTCGAAGGCACCGCGCACCAAGGCCACCGCCAACGCGTCGGCATCCGCGCTGGCATGCGCGACCACGAAGTCCTTGCCCCCCGTCTCGCCCACCAGTCTGGGATAGGCGGCGTAACGCGGCAGGTTCTCCGCCACCTTGCGCCAGAGACTCTGGAACACCTCGGTCGAGCCCGTGAAGTGGATGCCGGCCAGGGTCGGGTCGTTGAGCAACGTCTCGCTCACCTGTTGCGCACTCCCGGGGACCAGGTTGATCACGCCCGGAGGGAGCCCCGCTTCTTCCAGCAGCTTCATGAAGTAGTAGTTGCTCAGGGAGGCGCTCCCCGCCGGCTTCCAGACCACCACGTTGCCCATGAGTGCGGGCGCCGTCGGGAGATTGCCGCCGATCGCCGTGAAGTTGAACGGCGTGATGGCATAGATGAACCCCTCGAGCGGCCGATGGTCCATCCGGTTCCACGTCAACGGGGCCGATTCCGGTTGCTCGCGGTAAAGACGCTCGGCGAAGTAGGTGTTAAAGCGCAGGAAGTCGATCAGCTCGCAGGCGCTGTCGATCTCGGCCTGATAGGCGGTCTTGCTCTGTCCCAGCATGGTCGCGGCGTTCAGCACCTGGCGCCAGGAGGAGGCCAGGAGATCAGCCGCCTTGAGAAACACGGCCGCGCGGTCTTCAAACCGCCAGTGGGACCATTCCCGCCATGCCTGGTTGGCCGCTTTCACCGCGGCCGCGATCGTCCCCGTATCGGCCTGGTGCACCCTCGCCAGCACCCGGGCGTGACAATGGGGAGAGAGGACGTCGATCGTCTTCCCAGTGCGAATCTCATGCCCGCCGACGATGACCGGAATCTCGATCTGTTGTCCCGCCTGGCGCGCCAGCTCGGCCTTGAGCGCCCCACGCTCGGCGCTGCCCGGCGCGTAGGAGAGAATGGGGTCGTTCTTGGGAACCGGGATATTGGATATCGCGCTCATGGCGTCCGGGGCCGGAGAAGTGGTTGGGCCGGGAAAAGTAAGGCGGCGGAGGAGGCGAGGGAATGAGGGATTGGGGGGTTGTGGGATTGAGGGATTGGGGGATTGGGTGTATTCAGGAAGTCGGACCCTTTCTCCCCTGGAGGACACGGCGCATGGCTCGGTACCCTCACCTGCTTCCTCTCACACGACTCGCCCCCGTTCTAATCCTCGCGGCTGGCTGCGCCTCCAGCGCCGGCGCAGGTCATCCGGGCCCTGCGCCGACCCCCCAGATCTCCCTCCACCCGGCGGGGGAAGCAGCCGACACGGCGCCTTCCGAGGCCAGCCGGCTGCAATCGGCCGTTCTCGCCTTTGCGGATCATGCGACCACCGCGATCGCGCAGACCGTAGCACAGGTGCGTGCCCGCGATGGTTCCCCGGAAGTCAGATTGGCCTCGCAGACGATACAGACCGACGTCGCCTCGACCGTGGTCGCGCTCGCCATTCAGGCTGACTCGCGCGACGCGCTGCGCGATCTAGTGGTCTCGCTCTCTC